>JASHRP010000728.1 GCA_030037375.1 Bryobacteraceae bacterium
GGCGATGATCCCGCCGGGCCGGCAGGCGCGCGTAAGCTCGGCTGCTACCAGGTCCGGCCGAGGCGCGAACATCGCGCCGATCAGGCTGACCACCGCGTCGAACGTGGCGTTGCCGTAAGGCAGCGCTTCCGCATCGCCTTCTTCGAACACCGCGGTCAGCCCCTCCGCGGCCGCGCTTCGGCGCGCTTGCGCCAGCCAGTTGCTCGCGATGTCGCACCCGGTCGCATGCGCTCCCAATCTCGCCGCAATCAGCGACAATTGCCCCGCGCCGCAAACCACATCGAGCAGACGCGCACCCGGCTTAATGGGCAGGCGCCGGTAGAACGCCTCGGCGTCGCGTTCCATATAGCGGCAAAATCGGCCGTAGTCGCCCGTCATCCAGGTTGTGCGCAAGCGGGTTTTTAGCTCGTCTAGTCCCGTCTCTTTCTCTAAAACATTCATTGGCATTGCCTCCTGGCTCTACTATGCGGCGAACGGAAGCTTAAAACTTGCTCGGTCGTACCGCATTCTTGCCGAAAACATCCAAATCGAGGAACCTGAACCTATGGACGCCCTCTCCGAGGTGCTGAAGATCGTCAAGCTCCAAGGAGCCCTGTTTTTCAACGCCGAGTTTTCCGCTCCCTGGTGCGTGAAGACGTCCCGATCGAGCGAAGTCGCTTCGATGCTCTGCCCCGGAGCGGATCATGTGATCATCTACCATCACCTGACCGAGGGCCGTGCGTATGCGCAATTGCCGGACGGAAGCCGCCGCGATCTCGGGCCAGGCGATGTGGTGATCTTCCCTCACGGAGATGCCCACACGCTGGGAAGCGGGTCGACCAAGCCGGTAGATTCGCTCAAGATCTTCGCCAAAAATTGGAATCACGGTCTCAAAGTCGCTCGCTATGGCGGCGGAGGCGAGCTTACCAAGTTCGTGTGCGGTTTCATGGCCTGCGATCCGAACTTGAGCGAAGTCGTGCTTGCGGGACTGCCCTCCATGTTCGTGGTAAACATCGCGAGCGATTCGGCGGGCCAATGGCTGGCGAATTCGATACAGTTCTCGGTGCGTGAATCCGGAGGGCCTGGAACCGGCAGCGAAGTGGTTCTCGCGAAGCTATCCGAAGTTCTGTTCGTCGAAACTCTGCGCCGCTTCGTCCAGGACCTGCCCGACCGGCAGAAAGGATGGCTCGCCGGAGCGCGCGATCCCGTGATCGGCGAAGCGCTCGCGCTGCTGCACAAGGACCCGGCGCACCCTTGGACCGTCGCGAACCTGGCCCGCAAAGTGGGGGTTTCGCGCACCCGCTTCGCGGAGCGCTTTCGCCACTTTCTGGGCGAGCCTCCCATGGCGTATCTCGCGCGCTGGCGGCTCAAGCTGGCTGCGGAAATACTCGTCTCTTCAAATGCGAACGTCGGCGAAATCGCGGCCAAGGTGGGCTATGCTTCGGAAGCCGCGTTCAACCGCGTCTTCAAGCGCGAATTTGGATGTCCGCCCGCGCAGTTCCGCCGGTCCCGTTAGTTGCAAGCGCTGTCGCAAGCTGATTCGATCAACGACCCCAGGCACTCACCTGCGCAGTCGTTGCGGCAGTCGCCGCAGCCCCTCCCTCGGAAGTTGCCCATGTTCACGCCAGGCACATCCGGCCGCGCCCTCCTGAATTGCATTGGCTCTTCCGGGGGAGCATTTGAAGGAGGAGGCGGTGAAGGAGGAACGCCAGCGAACATCGCACCGAGCGCCATCAGGTTCATCGGCACGCCCAGGCACTGCTGCCACGAATCCGTCCTTCGCGCGTGATCCGGAAACACGAACGCGATCGCGCCCACGCTAGCCATGATGAAGGCACCCTTCACCCATCCCACGTTTTCGCGATCGCGCAACCGTCGTGCGAAGGCCAGCGCATCCCGCGCAAGCTCGCGCCCAGTTTTGCGGTTCGCCTGGCGGCAGGTTTCCTGCAGCACTCGCGGCCGCAACCCCGCCCGTTCTTCGACGTTCACCCGCAGCCGCTCCGCATGCGCGGGCGTCATCTCGTGTTCGAGATACGAGACCATCTCCAGCAGCTCATCCCTCGCCTTCGCCGCACTCATCGTCTCCGGAAACGCGAGCAGCGGATTGAAATCCCCGTTCCTCTTATCGCGCTCGCGATCCTCGAACGCATCCAGCAGGTAAATCAACTCGCCGAATTTATATCCCAAGCGCCACGCATCCTCGGCGCGATCCGCGCGCCCCGCCAGCCGGACGCCGTGCGAAAAAACCATCGCGGTCGAGACCATCGTCGGCTCCGCAACCTCGGCGAACGATTTCGCGTTTGCCTCCCGCTCCGGCTGCGCCGCCAGAATCGACGCCATCTCATCCAGGGGAAATTCCCACGCGCGAAGGTCCTTCGCCGCGCGCGAGTAAGCCCGGTCGAACGCCCGTCCGGCCAGCGCCCACGTAATCTTTCCCCTACGCCGCCCGCTGTCCCGTTGATGGTCCGAGATGCGGAAATGCGCCAGCGCCACGGTAACCGCCGCGGCAAATTGCATCACTGCCGGAACGTCCTCTCGCTTCCGCGGCAGCGCCAGGCAATTGAAGGATCGATACGCCACTCCCGAAAGCGGAGCGCCTGCTAAATCCAGCAGGACCTCCGCTAGAAACGCGATGTCGTGATTCAGGAGCAGACGGCTGCGCTGCCCGTACATCGCGCCCAGCGTCTTACACGTCCCGCAATACGGCAAGCGCGGGCCGTGCTTCATCAATCCGAACATGCGGTTTATTCCAACCGCTTCTTGCTTATTGTTTTTTCCCGCCGCCGCGTGGCGGAGCCGGAGGCAGAGTCCCGCCCTCCGCCAGGATCTTCATATTCTGAAGCGCAGTCGTGAACTGCATCGTCTTCTGCGCTTTGTCCCGTTCCCGCGCGGCATCGTCGGCGAGCATTGAGTTGTCGTACATCAGCGTGTAGATCAGCTTCGAAGTCGTCGCCGTCACCGGCCGAGCCTCCAGCGTTCCGTGGTACAGATTGTACGGACGGCCGGCGCGCACCGGCTGCGTGTAGGTATAGGAAAGCTCGGTCTTGCCCACCAGCACCTCGGTGCCGATGGAGCGAACCGCGCCGACTTCGCCGTCCTTGCCGGATTTGATCGTGCACGGGACGCGCAGCCATTCGCCGATGTCGCAGTACTTCCCGACGCGCTTCCATACCTCCGCGGCCGGCCGGTTCACGTCGATCTCCATGTAGATCGAAATGTAGTTCGGGTTCTCGACCACGATGTCGCTGCTGCCGGCTGCGGGAGCCGGAGCCTGTGCGCTCGCCACTCCACTCAAGCACGCCGCCGCAAATACACACAATAGTGTTTGTTTGTTCATCCTAATCCTCTTTATGATAAAGTCTCGATCGTTTTAATCCACCGAGCTCACTGCGCAATTGTAGACGGTTCCGCGGTTCGGATCGCGCGTCGGGTGTTGCTTCCGCGCGCCTCCTTTCGGAGCCTGCGCCATCGCCGAAACCAGAACCACCGCGATCGCGGCCAGTCTCAAACCGTGCCATCCTTCGGCCTCCCCGTCTAGCGATCTTACCTCAACTCTGCGTGATTCTTGGTTAGTCGGCGGTTCATCTCCAATTTCTGGCATACCGATTGCTTCCTCTTTTGGGAAGAGGTGGATCAACCATGAACCCGATCATGAACACCGATCAAAACAAAGCGACCTATCGCAGCTTCATTCAAATTGTCTTCACTGAAGGGCGGTTGGATGCTGTAGAAGAGTACCTCTCTCCAAAGTATGTTTTACATGATGCACGGCCGGGGACCTCACCGGGCCGCGATGGAGTGAAAGAAATCGTCTCGGCCTTCCGCTCGGCGTTTCCAGATCTTAACATTTCCATCGAAATTCAAGTCGCCGAGCAGGATATGGTTTGTTCCCTGACCACGATGCGCGGCACGCACAAGGAGAACCTCTTCGGGATCGCGGCAACCGGCCGCACCGTTACAGTGACCGGTTTGAAGATGGTCCGCATCCTAGGAGGCAGAATCGTCGAGAGCTGGGTAAAAAACGACGAAACCGGACTCATGAAACAGCTAGGCGCAAAACCAGCGGAGACCACAGAGGAGAACGAGCCGGTCTTGATGCGTTAGGACGCGCTCACGAAACGATTAACGGGCGGTTACGCTCACGCGCTTGCATACGTAAGCGACGGAAACCAATCCGTCCCGCGGCCCTCCGGCGTCAGATCCAGCAAGTTCCACAGCGGCCACATCATGTCGATGTGCCGCTGATTCTGGCCCTTTTCCGGAGGCATGAACTGCAGCTCCGTTGCGTAGAAGTGATGAATCTTGCCGTTCCGCCGCGCGAACACGTTCAACATCGGCAACTGGCCGCCGGCCGCGTTTTCGCCGTGATAATCGCGATTGTAAGTATTACTCGCCGACGACAGCAGCCGCAGCCTCCGCCAATCGCGCGTCTTGGCGAAATCCTTGATCCGGCCGATCGGCGACTTCGCCACCACTGCGAGGTTCGCCCTCTGCGTCAGGTGCATCGCGGCGCCTTCCACGCTATCGAGAAACGACGTGCACATCGGACATGGCTGCTTCATGCTCGGCCCGTACATGTAACTGTAGATCAGCAGCGTGTCGAGTTTATCCAGAAATAGCTCGGATAATTTCACCGTACGGCTCTCGCCATTCGGCCCCTGCTCCTCGAAAACGTAATCCTCCGGCACAGGGCCGCCCAGCGGCAGCTTCCGCCGCATCCGCGCCACGCGCTCGACATTTTTGCGCAATTCTGTTTCGGCCTCAAGCAGCCGGTTGCGAGCCGTGCGATACCGCTTCGGCTCGCCAGGGAAACGTTCGGAGTGCACCTTTTTCGCCATATTGAGTCTACGGTAGCAAACGCGCCGACGAATGAATTTCCGGCTCGTATCCGCCGCGTAGGCATCGCACCATCGGCTCCGGCGTCAGCACCGTCACCATTTCATCGCGCGGCATCGCAATCTTTTTGACATAACCTTCAGGCGCCCACTCCAGCAGCGCATCGCCCAGCGCCAGGCAACTCACTCCGCCGATCTCGATGAAGCAACCATCCGGTAACGAATTCAGCCGCGCCCGGTACGTTAACTTCTGTTTTCGAGCGTCGATCCGCGCGCGATGCAGCTCCTCATCCATTTCATCCGCGTTCGGAACTCCTCGCCCCGCCGCCCGGCTCCACGCCTCTCGAAAAGCGTTGAATCGCTCGCGACGGCACTCCGCGCATGGCCGATGACCCGACGCCAGCGCAGCCGCCTCGTCCAAAAAGAACAACTCCGTATAACGATTGGGCGACATCACCGTTCGATGCCGGCCTTTAAATTCCAGCAGGCAGGCGATCCATCGCCGGCTCGCATACTGCCGCACAATTTCGCGATTATCGTTATGCAGTACGCCGCCGCGATTGCCCATGAACGTTCCGCGGGCGGGCGTGACAATCAGCGCCCCATGCGGGTTCACACGATTTTGGAGTGGCATGAAGCCGCTAAGGCAGTATCCGCCGTGTCAGCGAACGCTTCCGCCCGAGCACGCGGATGTTCTTTGACACTTCCGTCTTCGAAGTCGGCGGCGAATTCAGAAGCTTCAGCACCGCCTCTTCGAACGCCTTCCGGTCAACCACCAGGCTCTTGACACGCTCGCTGACTTCGATTTCGCGTTTCACGTCAGCTCCTGCGGAAGGAGTACACGGCTTGCAGGCAGGCGATGTATACGTTCACGAATCCCAACCCAGTCATCGCGCCGCGAAACGAAGGATTCATCCACAAATTCTGAAGCTGCGGCGTGAAATTTTGAACCCAGTTCGCGCTCCAGTTTTCGGTCCATGGAAAGACAATCAGAAACACTCCGATTTCGAACGTGAACAAAGCCAGCGCGATGCGCAGCACGCGCGTGCGCCATCCCACTTTCGGCGGAGCCGTGGAAGCCTGCGGAGCCAGCGTGGGTTGCGATTCGGGGATCAGGGACATGCAAACAACTCGCCTTGCGCGGGCGCGGGTTCCGGATACCCCGTCCACACTTCAAAAGGATGCCGGTTCCGTACCGGCTCGAAACTAAATCGATGCAGCATGGTCGGGCCGTACCGGTCCAGCGCTTCGATGTGATCCGGCGTGCTATAGCCTTTGTTGCTGGCCAGTCGGTATTGCGGGAACACTCTGCCCCACTCAACCAACGCCCGATCTCGCGCCACCTTCGCCAAAATCGACGCCGCCGCGATCGAAAAAGACAGCGCGTCGCCGTGAATCAGCGGCGTCTGCGGCAGCGGCGAATCGATGCGAATCGCGTCGATCAGCAAATGATCGCAGCGCCCGGCGAGCTGCTCCACCGCGCGCAGCATCGCCAATCGTGAGGCCTGCAAAATGTTCCAGCGATCGATCTCGTACGCGTCCGCCGCGGCCACTGCCCACGCGCACGCTCGCTCGCGAATGCGCTCGGATAGCGCCTCGCGCCGCTCCGGCTCCAAAGCCTTGCTATCGTCCAAGCCGCGAATCTGGCGCTCCGGATCCAGCACCACCGCTGCCGCGAACACCGGTCCGAACAGCGCGCCTCGCCCGGCTTCGTCGACTCCGGCGATCGCGCCGAAGCCGGCGCGCCGCAGGTTTCGCTCATACCGGCTCGTGGGCATTAAAAATCGACTGGCATTTGGAAGCCCGGCCTTAGGACGCCTGCTGCTTGTTTCCCGTTTCGCGCTCTCTCAGCCTCGCCGCCTTGCCCTTCAAGCTGCGCAGATAATACAGCTTCGCGCGCCGCACTTTGCCCGTGCGAATCACGTCGATATGGTCCACCACCGGAGCATTCACCGGGAAGATGCGTTCCACGCCCTGCCCGAAGCTGACCTTGCGCACCGTCACGGTCTTGCCCATACCCGTGTTATGCTCCGCGATCACCGTGCCCTCGAACGCCTGCAAGCGCTCCTTGTCGCCTTCCTTGATCTTCACGTGCACGCGGACGGTATCTCCGGGACGAAACTCGGGAACGCCGGCCTTCTGGTTCTTCACCAGGATCTTGTTCAACAGTGGATGATTCATTTCGTTGTCCTCAATTCCGAATCTTCTATAAGGTCAGGCCTCAGCCGAGCCGTCTTTTCCAGCGCCGCCTGCTTCCGCCATTTCCGAATCTCTTCATGGTTCCCGCTTACCAGCGTCTCCGGGACTTTCCATCCGCGAAAATCCGCCGGCCGCGTATACTGCGGGCAATCGAGAAGGCCATCCTCCCCGAACGACTCATGAACCGCCGAATCCTCGTTGCCCAAAACGCCTTCCAGCAACCGCGCCACCGCGTCAATCACCACCGCCGCGGCCAATTCCCCACCGCTCAGCACAAAATCGCCGATCGAAATTTCCTCGTCGGCCAAATGCTCCGCCACGCGCTCATCCACGCCTTCATACCGCCCGCAGATCAGCAGCAGTTCCGACGCCCCCGCCAGCTCCCGCGCGCGCGCCTGGTCGAACTTCCGGCCCTGGGCCGAAAGCAGAATCACCCGCCGGTCGGGATTTCGTTCGGGCCATATCGACTCCACGGCCTCGAATACGGGCCCCGGCTTCAGCACCATTCCTTCGCCGCCGCCGAACGGCCGGTCGTCAACGGTTCGATGCCGGTCGCGAGTCCAGCCCCGCAAATCGTGTATCTCGATCGCGATCCGGCCGGATTCCCTCGCTCTTTGAATGATACCGTGTTCGAAGGGTCCGCGGAAAAACTCGGGGAAGATAGTGAGGATGTGGAAGGTCACGGCCCAAGGTTCCGTTCGAGTAAAATCGCGGTTACAGCTCGATTAATCCCGCGGGCAAACGCGCACGAATGATCTTCCGCTCCACGTCAATCTCCACGCAAATCGACCGCGCCAGCGGAATCAGCACTTCGCGCCCGTCCGCATCCACTTCCAGCAGCGCCGGCCCGCCGAACTCCTGAATCGCCCGCACCGTGCCCAGCGCAGTCTCGGCCCCTTCTTCCCATACCGCGCAGCCGATCAAATCCGCGTGCAGAAACTCGCCCGGCTGCGGCCGCGCGAGATCAGGCTCACGGACCAGAATGTCGGCATGCTCCCAGGCTTCGGCGTCGGAAATGGAATCGAGCCCGAGGAACTTCAGCACCGGTTCGCCGTCGTGCAGCCACACGGATTCGACTTCCGCCAAGCGGCTCGCATCCCCGCGCTGCAGCTTCACGAATTTGAGACGTTCCGCGCGGCCCGGCTGCGAGCTATAAATTTCCGCTTTCAGCTCGCCCCGGCGTCCCCGCGTGCGCCCCAGGCGTCCGACAATTCCCCAGTTTTCCGCTTCCGGCGCTTCCGCTATTCCAAAATCTCCAGCGTGAACCGGCGGTTCAGTTTCATCCCCGCGGCCCCCAGCAAGGTTCGAATCGAACGAGCGGTTCTTCCCTGCTTGCCAATGACCTTACCGAGATCGGTAGGCGCCACGCGCAACTCGAGGACTGTGACCTGTTCGCCTTGAACTTCACGAACCGACACTTCATCTGGAATATCCACAAGCGCTTTGGCGATCTCTGTCACCAAGTCTTTCACCCGTTTTCACCCTCCTGTTGGAATGATTCTAACAGATCGGGCGCGCAATTTATGCAGCGCGGCTTATGCCGTTATGCCGCGGGTGCGGGATTGGTCTTCAGCAGCCGCGCGACGGTGTCGGAAGGTTGCGCGCCGTTCTTGATCCAATGCGCGATGCGCTCGTGCTTCAAATTGACGACCTTCGGTTTGGCCACCGGGTCGTAGGTACCCACCACTTCCACGGAACGGCTGTCGCGAGCGCGCACCTTATCGATTACCACCACGCGGTAGGCGGGGCTTTTCTTGGCGCCGAATCGCGCCATGCGAATCATCAACATTCTTGCTTGACTCCCTTACATGACTCCATGCTTTTTCGTGTCTTCTTATTATTGCCCAAAACCCATGGGCAATTTCAGCTTGCCCAGCCGCTTGCCCAGAAAACCTCCGCCGCCGGTGATGCTCTTCATCATCTTGCGGGTTTGGGCGTATTGCTTCAGCAGGTTGTTCACTTCCTGCACGCTGGTGCCGCTTCCCTTGGCGATCCTCCGCCGCCTCGCGCCGTTGATGATCATGTGATTCACGCGCTCTTTCTCGGTCATCGAATCGATGATCGCTACAATCCGCGTGATCTCCTTCTCGTCCACCTTTACGTCCTTCAGCCCCTTGAGCGGCCCCATCTGCGGCATCATGCCGAGCAGCGACTCGATCGGCCCCAGTTTGCGCAACTGCTTCATCTGATCGCGGAAATCGCCGAGCGTGAAATCGTCATCCAGCAGCTTGCGCTGCATCTCCTCGGCCTGTTTCTGATCGATGGTCTCCTCGACCTTCTCGATCAAGCTCATCACGTCGCCCATGCCGAGAATGCGCTGCGCCACGCGATCCGGATGGAACGGCTCCAGTGCGTCCGATTTCTCGCCGACGCCGACAAACTTGAGCGGCTGTCCTGTGACGGAGCGAATCGATAGCGCCGCGCCGCCGCGCGCATCGCCGTCCATTTTGGTCAGAATCGAACCCGTGATGCTGAGCCGTTTATTGAACTCGTCCGCCGACTTCACCGCGTCCTGCCCGGTCATCGCGTCCGCGACAAATAGAATCTCGGTGGGATTGAGCAGTTCTTTGAGCGATGAAAGCTCGGTCATCAGTTCGTCGTCGATGTGCAGCCGGCCGGCGGTATCGACCAGCAGGATGTCACGCCCTGTTTGAATCGCTTCCTTGCGCGCCGACCGCGCCAGATCGAGAGGCTTGGTTTCTTCGGGCGTGCCTTCATAAATCGGCAGCTTCAAATCCTTCGCGAGAATACTCAACTGCTTCCGCGCCGC
>JASHRP010000081.1 GCA_030037375.1 Bryobacteraceae bacterium
TATTGAGTAGAATTCAGGAATAACCAGGGGAGTCGAGAGAAGACCATGGCAGACATCAACGCGATTGCGGAACAGATTCAAGGGCTGACGCTGCTCGAAGCATCGCAGCTCGTCAAATTACTCGAGGAGAAGCTCGGCGTATCGGCGGCGGCAGCGGCTGTAGCGGCGGCTCCGGCGGCGGGCGGCGGTGCTGCTGCGGCGGCGGCTCCGGTGGAAGAGAAGACCGAGTTCACGGTCGTGCTCACCGCGGCGGGAGCGAACAAGATCAACGTAATCAAGGCTGTCCGCGAGGTCACCAGCTTGGGTCTCAAGGAAGCCAAGGACTTAGTCGATGGCGCGCCCAAGACGATTAAAGAAGGTGTCAACAAGGAAGAAGCTGAGGCTATCAAGAAGAAGTTCACCGACGCTGGTGCAACTGTAGAAGTGAAGTAACCAGTTTTAATTAGTTGCATTTGGATGGGCCAGGGCAACCTGGCCGGAACGCCGTTTGACGGGCAGAACGGCGTTTGCTAAATTGGGAGTGCCCGGAAAGAGCGTCGGCCCCTATAGTGACATTGGTACCCCGCGATCTGCTCGGCAGTTCGTTCGAACTACCGCGTGGCTTTGCTCTGCGCGCTTTTACCCCGCCCGAGGTGTATCTCAAGACTCCCTCTGCCCCTCGGGCCGTCTCTTATCAATCAGCGCCGTACAAAACAGAACGCGGTGCGAGTGTTTTTTTGTTCCCGCTTCTGGACGCGCATGACGCGTCCTTTATGCTTTGTAGAATGCTGCGCAAAACGGACCCCACTGGGTCCTTTGCGCTTTTCTTGACGCGCAAAACGGACCCCACTGGGTCCTTTGCGCTTTTGAATCCAGCGGCGATTTGTTAAGCCGTTGTCGCCTCACGCGAAGAAGGATATTGGAAGATGCTAACCCCCGAAAATGGCGCCTCTCGTGAACGAGTCGATTTTTCAAAGATCAAGACTTCGATCCCGATCCCGAATCTGATCGAAGTCCAGAAGAAGTCTTATGAGCGCTTCCTGCAGATGGATTTGCTGCCGAGCGAGCGCGACGATACGGGACTGGAAAGCGTTTTCAAGAGCGTTTTCCCGATTTCGGATTTCCGCGGCTTGAGCCAGCTCGAGTTCGTCGACTATTCGATCGGCAACTGGGAATGCAAGTGCGGCAACCTCAAAGGCCTGCACCACCTGCGCTCAACCTGCCGCAACCCCGCTTGCGGAGCGACCATCAAAACCGATCCGTTTCACTTGGGCGACGTGTTGTGCCATCGTTGCGGCACGTTCAACAAGAACATCGTGACGTTCTGCAACCGCTGCGGCGATCCGGTCGGCCTGCAGCTCAAATACGACGTGGCCGAGTGCGAGGAGCGCGGCATGACCTACGCGGCTCCGCTCAAGGTCACCATCCGCCTCACTGTGTTCGATAAGGACCCCGAGACCGGCAACAAGACAATCCGCGACATCAAGGAGCAGGAGGTCTTCTTCGGGGAAATCCCGCTGATGACCGACAACGGCACGTTCATCATCAACGGCACCGAGCGCGTGATCGTTTCCCAGTTGCATCGCTCGCCCGGCGTGTTCTTCGAACGGCAGCCCGCGCAAGGCTACTTCCTCGGCAAGATTATTCCCTACCGCGGAAGCTGGGTCGAGTTCGAATACGACAATAAGAATTTCCTGCACGTCCGCATCGACCGCAAGCGCAAGTTCTACGGGACCATGTTCCTCCGCGCTCTCGGCCTCAAGAGCGATGCGGAGATTCTGCACGCCTTCTATCAAATCGGCGATATCGTCATCAAGGACAAGAAGCTCTACTGGAAGGTCAACGACAAGGAAGGCAAGCCGGCCCGCAGCCTGATCGGCCATAAGCTGTCTTTCGCGGTGACCAAGGGCGGCGAGACGGTGGTTCCGCAGGGACGCAAGATCACGGAAAGCGTCTTCCGCGAGCTGCAAAAATCCAAAGTCGAGCAGGTCGAGGTCGCCCCCAACGATCTCGAAGGCGGCTACGTGGCCGCGGACGTGATCGACATGGAAACCGGCGAGGTTTTGATCGAGGCCAACCATGAGATCACGCCGACCATCATCGGCAAGCTGATCGAAGCCAAGATCACGAACTTCGACATCTTCTTCCCAGAGCTCGATGACGCCGGCAACGTCATCTCGATGACGCTCCGGAAAGACGGCGTGCGGGCGCAGAACGAAGCGCTGCTCGAAATCTACCGCAAGCTGCGCCCCGGCGATCCGCCGACGGTCGACACGGCTACACAACTGTTCCAGGGCATGTTCTTCGACCCGCGCAAGTACGACTTCTCGCGCGTGGGCCGCATGAAGTTCAACATCAAGCTGTACGACAAGGCCGACTCGACCCCGCTCGATAAGCGCACGCTCGACCACAAGGACTTCATCGACACCATTCATTACCTGCTGAAGCTGCGCAAAGGCATCGGCGGCGTGGACGATATCGATCACCTCGGCAACCGCCGCGTGCGCGCGGTGGGCGAACTGCTCGAAAACCAGTTCCGCATCGGCTTGGTCCGCATGGAGCGCGCGATCAAGGAAAAGATGAGCGTGTACCAGGAAATGTCGACGGCCATGCCGCACGACCTGGTCAACGCGAAGCCCGTAATGGCCGCGATCCGTGAGTTCTTCGGATCGTCCCAGTTGTCCCAGTTCATGGACCAGACCAACCCGCTCAGCGAAATTACGCACAAGCGGCGGCTTTCGGCCCTTGGACCAGGCGGTCTATCCCGGGAACGGGCCGGATTCGAAGTCCGCGACGTTCACCCCACTCACTACGGC
>JASHRP010000729.1 GCA_030037375.1 Bryobacteraceae bacterium
GGGACGCCCGCGAAAGGTAAGCGTGGGGCGATCGCCGGCAAACCCGGATGAACGTAGCCGATCGCAAGAGACACGGCGAGCGGAAGGAGCCACGCCGCGAGGAAGGGAGGGATTCGCCATTTCGTGACGGGGACGCGCCCCAGGACGCCGACAGCGACGATGGCCAGGGCGACGATTCCCACGAATGGCTGGTCGAAGATCCTCTGCAGCAAGATCAGCGCGAGATAGCTGTACATCGCCGCACCGAAGACCGTCATGGTCGCGGGAGCGGGGATGAATCGCCGCAACGCGCCGCAGAACGGAGCCGCCGCGAGTTTCAGAACGCCCGTCCACGTGACGGCGGCGGCACCGGCGGTCCAGGCTTGCTCGGGATCGTGCGTTTGAAGATAAACGGGAAGAACGATCGAAAGCGAATACGCAAGAATCGCCGGAACGTTGTTGCCGTAGACGTGCGCCGTAACGTCGGCGCGGTTCTGCTTGCGCGACAAATTCGTCGCCAGCCAAACCATGCCGAAGGATCCCGCTAGATAGCCGAGCGCATAGCCGGGGAGCAATCGCGCGATGCTGAACTCGCGCGGGATTCCGGCGGGCGCGAGCAGGAATACGGGAATGACCACTTGCGCGAGATTGAATCCGACCTGCGCAACGGTGGCGTCGACGTCGCCACGCGTCATGCGTAGCGCCATCATATTTTGAATGACTCTAGCGACTCCGGCGCGAATAGTTCCTCCGGCTTGAGTTGACGATTGGAGAGGCCCTGCTCGAAGTGATAGCGCAGGAAGGTGGCCAGCACGTGGCGATTCGGTTCCAGGCCATAGGGCCAGAAATCGCGCGTGCCCATGATGCGTTCGGTTTCTTCGACGTGGCTGTGCAGCCACGGAAGCATGAACTTGAGTGCGGCGGTGTCCCGAAGATCGTCATAGACGCGTCTCTGCGCTTCGAGAAAAGCTTTGTACAGCGATTGCACTATCCACGGACTCGCGCGATACACGTCCCGCCTCAGCGCAATGACGTGCATGATCGGAAAGATTTTGGTCTTGGCGAAGTACGCGCGCTCAACCGAGGCGTAATCCGGGAACAGACGCCGCACTTTATCCGAGCGACCGAAACTCGATGGCGCGCGAGCTGTATAGAGCGCGTCGATCTCGCCAGATTCGATCATTTGCGAGAGCGTCTTATCCTCCGGGATCGATTGCGTGCGGATTTCTGGAGGCAGCGAAAGCGGTATTTTCTCGGACCGGCCGGGCTGTTCCTCGCCGCCGCTGAAGTAAATCGGACTGGTGACGGGAACACCGTACTCATCGCTTAAGATGCCGCGAATCCATACCGGAGCGGTCATCTGGTATTCGGGATTACCGACTCGTTTTCCGGCGAGATCCTTCGGCTCGCGAATGCCGGCGTCCGAATGGATATAGATGCAGGAATGGCGGAAGTAGCGCGAGGGGAAAACGGGGATCGCGATGAAGGGAGGGTTTTCGCGAAACAGCGAGACGGTGTAAGAGGAAAGCGAGAGCTCCGCGGCGTCGAACTCCCGATGGCGGAGCATGCGGAAGAAAGTCTCTTCAACGGGCAGGCTTAGGTAATTTAGGTCGATGCCGTCGGGCACAATGCTGCCGTCGGCGAGGGCGCGGGTGCGATCGTAATTCCAGCAGGCCAGGGTCAGCGGAAGGCGGCTCATCCGTTTTCCTCCAACCTGATAGACTACATCGCTGAGGTTGCCCCGATGCGGATCCCGTGCCTGGCGTTGGTATTGGTTGCAGCCGCGAGCGCTCAAGACATACCGCGCCTGGCGGACGGGAGACCCGATTTGAACGGAGTGTGGGACCGTCCCTACGTTCCGGACATGAGCCGCAACGGAGCCAATCAGCAGGGCGCGGGGCCGCTACCGTTTACTCCGTGGGGCGAAGATAATTTCAAGTCCTACGATGTGAGCAAGTTCGACTATACCGGGCATTGCCTGCCGCAAGGCTTGACGCGATCCATGAACTCGCCCTTTCCGATCGAGATTTTTCAAACCGCGAATCGCGTGGCGGTGCTCTATGAAGCATGGAATGTGTTTCACGTGATCCCGACCGACGGCCGAGGATTCAAGAAGGAGCTGGAGCCGACCTGGATGGGGACGTCGATCGGCCGGTGGGATGGCGACACACTCGTCGTGGAGACCGCCGGGTTTAACGGCAAGACCAGGCTCGATACGGTCGGTCATCCTCTGACCGAATCGTTGCGCGTCACGGAGCGTTTTACTCGATCGGACGCTAAGCACATCCGCTACGAAGTGACCATCGACGATCCCAAGGCGTACTCGAAGCCGTGGACAAACGTGCGGACGTTCACGCTGCGGCCCGACTGGGAGATTATGGAGTACTCATGCGAGGAGAACAATCGCGATCTGACCGAGGGCCACATCAAGTGAGGCGGAGCCGGAGCTTGCGATGAGAAATCGGCCGCTGAAAAAACGAAGGCTTGCGTGGTGGTTGCTGGCTGCTGGCGTTTGCGCGGCCGCTCAGGGCGTACCGGCCGGCAAAGCGGAATCGGTCAGCGGAAAGAAGGTCGATTTTCCGGCCGCGTTGCGAGGTGCGGTGGCTACGTGCGTGTTCGGTTTCGGAAAGGACTCCAGCGATAAGGTCGGCGTATGGCTGGAGTCGTTATCGAGCGAGATGATCAATGCGTGGTCCGTGGTGAATCTGGAAAATGTCCCCGCCGCCGCTCGCGGCGTGGTGCGCATTACGATGCGCAAGGGCACTCCGAAAGAACTCCTCGACAGGAGCCTCGTCATTTCCAAGAACGCCAAGGAGTGGAAGGAAATTCTGGAGGTTCAGAAGGAGTCGCTGCCGGTAGTTGCGTTGTTCGATGAAGAAGGAAAGATTGTGTGGAAGCGCCAGGCCACCTTCAGCAGCAGCGTTATGGATG
>JASHRP010000730.1 GCA_030037375.1 Bryobacteraceae bacterium
AAGCTGCGCAGAACAGCCGCCGTGCGGCCACCGCGATCACTGCCGAAAAAGGTCCAGTTGTTGCGGTTATGCGCACGTGTACATAACCGGAATTATGCGCAGTCCACGATTATGTGCAGTTCGCGGCGCGATGATGCGCTCCAGTGCGGTTCTGGCGCTTGCGAACTGCGCATAACTCATAGCCCCTGGAGGAAACGGAGTAGTCGATCAGGTGGTTGGTACCGGACTGGCTTCGTAGCCGGCGGTTGGATCGCTTTGAGAGCCGCTTCTTTCATCTTTAGGTCCGCCTCTACGTAGATGTGGGTAGTGGTCGGGCTTTCGTGACCGAGCCAGAGAGCGATAACCGTAATGTCCACGCCTGCCTGCAACAGGTGCATTGCGGTCGTATGGCGGAACGTGTGCGGTGAGATAGAGCGACGGCTGAGGCTCGCACACTTGCCAGTCGCGCCTTTCACAGCCCGCCGCAAACGGTCGGTTACCGCCGAACGAGTAAGCGGGCCGCCCGAGGAAGCGGGGAACAGTGGTTTGCCTGAAGCGTGATCGATCCTCTGGAGCCAGCGACGGAGTTGGAGCGCCGTGGCGGGCCAGATTGGTACGGCGCGATCTTTGCGACCTTTTCCGTGTAGCCGAATATTCGGGCTGCCATCCAGTACGAGGTCGGCTACGGTGATATGGATGACCTCGGAGACGCGTGCGCCGGTGTTGTAGAGTGCGGCGAGCAGAGCCTGGTCACGTTGGCCGGCCCACGTAGAAGAATCTGGGGCGCTGATGATCGCTTGAACCTCCTCGCGCGATAGGAATCCAACCAAAGGCTTGTTGTGACGCTTCATTGGAATGGCGAGCGTGCGCTGGATACAGGCGAGGGATTGCGGGTCCTTCAGAGCGGCAAAGCGCAAGAAGGAGCGGACCGCAGCTAAACGAGCGTTGCGGCTGCGAATGGAGTTCCTTCGCACGGTTTCCAGATGATCCAAGAAAGCGAGTACGAAGGGAGCATCCAAAGCGGCGAGGGTCAGGTGGTCCGCGGGTATGTTCCGATGCCCTCGGGCAAACTCAAACAGCAAGCGGAAACAGTCGCGATAGGCTGCAACCGTTTGTGGACTGGAGTTCCGCTGGCGGATGAGACGGTCCAGAAAGAACGCCTCGACTAGGTCGGCAAAATGCTTTTGCGCGGTGCCCTTCATCGGCGGTCTCCGGATGAGAAGCGGGAGAAACGTTCCGAGGCGATGCCCATCAGTTCGGGCGTGGCAGAGACGTACCAATAGGTGTCGGAAACCTTCGCATGTCCGACATAGGTCGCGATGGCATCGGCCACGTGATCAACTTGGTTGTTTTGCTGGCCGAGCAGCAACGCCCGGCAGATAAAGGTGTGGCGCAGATCGTGGATTCGGGGTTGCGGATGCCCTCCGCGCGCAACCCAGCCTAAACGTCGCCGCAAAACATCGAACGTGTGGTGAACCGTTCTCTTGGGAACTGACTGGCCGGCCGCGGTGAGGAAGAATGTCTTGATCCCTAGTTGGCGCGGGATATTGACGGTCACCTTCGCGTACTGCGCCAGGGCGCTGACCGTACTGGAATGAATCGGCACCAGCCGGGATTTCTTGAACTTGGTCTCGCGCACGGTCAGGGTGGACTGTTTCAGATTCAGATCGGCTTGCTCCAACTTGAGCGCTTCCGAAAGACGCATCCCTGTCGCCGCCAGTACGCCGAACAGCGTCATATAGGTAAGAGGGCGCAGTCCATCGGGTTTCAGTTCGCGGGCGGCGGCTAGCAGCGCGGCAACCTCCGCTTCCATATAGACGTGTGGAGGGATTCGCCGATGACCGGGTCCGCAAACCGCCAGGGGAAGCACTGGGCAGGCAGGGTCGGACTGTCGGCACCACCTCAGGAATGGACGCAACACCTCGACACGCCGGGCTGCTGTGACAGGTCCAGGCCTCTTCGCTCCTTGCACCCATTGGAGCAGCAAGTTCGTCGTAACCGGCCCGGAGTGGTTGTTCTCCGTGGCGAAGCGCGCGAAGGCATGCAGCTGATATCCCTCGCCCCGCAACTCGAAACCCATGGCTCGCCGCGATTCAAGATACTCCTCGACTTGCTTTGTGATCGTGGGACGTTTCACGCAACACCTCCCGGCCAAGGCTGGGCAATGGCAGAGAGTCGCAGCAGGTCGACCTTAGCGTAGATCGCAGTCGTATCCAGGCTTCTGTGCCGCAGAATGTCCGCGACCTCCTTCAAGGTCGCACCGCCGCGGAGCATCCGCGTGGCCGCGCTGTGACGCAATCGATGTGGACCGCGTAGCCGGTCTGGGAGGCCACCGCGAGTGGCCGCTTGGCGGACCACAGAACGGACGACACTGGTGTCCACCGGCACGTCGAGTGGGGCTCGATGACGTACAAAAACCGCACGGCTCTCTGTGACTGGCCGTGCCCTGTGCAGATAATCGGCAATGGCCCGACCGGTAATGGAAGGCAGCGGCAACACATCAGCCCGTTGAGCCTTTCCCACACGAATCGTCAGCGTGCCGTTCTTCCAGTCAATGTCATCCAGACGTAAGGCCGCGACCTCACAGGAACGGAGTCCTAGGTCGACCAAGCAGCGAACAATCGCGTAATCTCGCTGGTGCTGAGGCCGCTTTCGATCAAACCCAGCCATGAGCGTAGCGAGTTCGTCTGCGTCCAAGTAGTCGGGCAAAGATGCCAGCCTCCACCGCGCGGCCGACGGGACTGCCGCAAGCAGAGACTCCACCGCATCGGAATGTTTCACGGCTCGAAATCGCAGATAGCTGCGAATAGCGGATGCGACCACCTGAGCAGTGCCCGGCCGGTAACCATGGCACTGCGAAGTGAAGAAGTCCCGAATGTGTTTCGGCCCTAATCGCGAAAGTTCGATCCCACCCTTGGGAAACTTGTCAGCCAGGAAACGTCCAATCCACTGCCGCCGCGACACGAGCGTCGCAGGCGCCAGCCCACAGACGTTGCTTGCGTATCCGCAAAACTCGCGCAGTTCTGTGTCAATATAGATCGCCAACTCTGCCTCCGGCGGTCCCAGCCCGATTTCAGCAAACATCGTCAGTAGATGGTTCAAGGCCGAACGGGCTGTTACCTCTCCGCGTTGGACGCGCCCCGGACACTTGCAGTCGGCTAGATGCTCGTTAAGGAAACGCCCAACCGCAGCGCTGCTCACCTCCACGCGATTGCAGTGGGGAGCTGCCCACGCGATAAAGTGCTGGACCGCGCCACCATACGCCTTGACAACCAATGGTCGATAGCCACGCGTCTTCAGTGTTGTCGAATAAAGATCGACCAAGCCTCGGACCTCAACTGCTTTCGGCTTGGCTGTTGCTTCAGAACTACGCATGATCTCTCCTTGGGACAGGATGTCCTTCGGGAGATTGTCCGATTATGTGCAGCTTCCCCGGCACCCGGACGGCCGGACAGGGCGATAATCAACTCCTCGCGCCCTTTTCGACATTACGAACTCCACATAATCGTGGACTGCGCATAATTGCGG
>JASHRP010000731.1 GCA_030037375.1 Bryobacteraceae bacterium
TCGCCGGAGACGAAGGCTTTGAGGCCGGAGTGGTTGCGGTCGAGGAACTGGGCGGCTTTGTAGTCGATTGTTTGAGTGACGTCGAGTGGTTGCGTGAGCGCTTGAGCCTGCCGATGAAAGTGCTGCAGTTGGTGAGCCCCAGCGGCGACAATCAGAACGATTCGACAGCCTTCGCGCCCCGAGTGAGGCGCCCGGCAAATGGAGCCAGGGCGAACACGGCCACGAGAGAAAGGGCCATTTCCATCTCGACGCTGTAGCGATGGGGTTGGGGAAGCGCGGGCATATTCGCGACTGCATCCAGCGCTACAATCGCGTAGAAGACGAATCCGAATAAGAGGCAGAATCTCAGGAACGTGTTGCGCATGCGGATCGTCGCTAGCCATACGGCCGCGAATCCGGCGACGACGATGCATTGCGCGGGAAGAAGTTTGATGAACCGGAAATCGCCGTCGACGAACTGCGATTCATAGGAGATGGTTCGTAGCTCGGTCGGCGTGAGGAACGGACTGACCCAAAGATACGCCGCGGCGGCGATTGCGAGGGTGAGCAGAGTGGATCGGACGATCTCTTTTCGAGGTAGGACCAGAATCAGAGACGGGCATCCTATCGCCAGATCGACGACGCCAAAGGAATTAGTGATGGCGAGAATGCCGAAGGAGACGCCCGCGGCGACGCACCATGGATATTTTCGCGTGGTGATGGCTCGATAAAACAGCAGCAGCGCGAGCGGGAACAGAGTCAGCGTGGCTATGTGCGGTCCTTCGCCCCAATAGATTAGGACGGGCAGCCGCCAGGAATCCCAAACGCCCATGCCTCGGCGGTAAAAATCGAACATCACCACCGGCGAGAAGAGTGAATAGAGCAGCGCTGCAAAGAAGCTAGGCTTGAGCAGGCCGGAGACGCGCCATGCGAAGTAGAACAGCGTCGCCGGGCCGATCGCGTAGAAAAATGCGGTCACGAAGTTGAAAGAACGGGCTGGCGAGGCGCCGGTAATCCAGGCGAACGCTGCGTCGATCAAGTGCAGCAGCGGCGTGTAGCTGTTTTCGAAGGGCACGCCGTTGAACACCCACGGAAACCAATTCAGGTGAGGGAAATAGCGCAGGATGTAGCGCGTGATGGCGAGGAAGGAGCCAATGTTCGTCTGCATGTTATTCGTGAACTCGACGAAGAACAGTTTTTTGACGAAGTAACCGTTGATGGCTAGAAGAATCGCGATTGCTAACGATACTTGAGGCGAGGGCAGTCGGGTAGGGCTCAAAGGATCTGCAAACGGATCGGAGGCGCCGATGAGTTTCCGAACTGAAGCAGAACTTCGGCCGATCCCGAGTCGAGCGATTCCGGCACGCGTACGTTGATCTGCTTCGTGCCTGGTGCGTCCTCCACGAATTCGACGGTGCAGGGCCGCTTGTCCAGAAACACGCGAACGTTGTTGCGGTCGGTATTGTCCGGGAGTCCGGAACACCAGATAGAAAGAATGTTTCCGCGGCGGGGATCGAACGCGCCCGATTGCCAGGTGGCGCCGTCGCACACACCTTCAATCCTCGGGTTGCTTGCCGGGACAGGAAGATCGACCGCGACTCTTCCCGCCGTGCTGACAGGCCCGCCGCGAACGGCGACGCTGACCGGATGCCAGCCAGGTTCGAGGCCGGGAGGCAGTTTGAACGATGCGTACCAAATGTCATCGCCGCCCGACTTCACGGTAATGGGCTGGACGCCGTAGGGTCCGATGGAGGGCTGAACATCTTGTCGCTTGAGATCGCGCTCCGCCGTCCGGAAGCCGCACATCACGTACTCATCGCGCGAGCTATCGAAGTTGATGCCGCCGTTCACGCTGTGAAACGCGCTGAGCAAAGCGGCCTTGGGGCCATCGGGATTGGGCGGGCTCCAACTACGGCTGCATGCGAGGCAGGCGCTGTAAGGAAGAACCGCGCGGAACTCGACTCTCGCGAATCCGGCCGTGCGGCACATCGCCATCAGGCATGCGAGATTGGGCGCGCACCAGTTGTCGGTCTGGCCTTCCATTTCATCGTTCTCGTAAAATTCGAGCACCGGCTGCGCGTTCGGATCGAAGTTATCGCGGATCACGAAGGAATCGACCGCGGCGAGATCCGTGGTGATCGAGCAGACCTTTTCGAGCGCCATTAGAGGGTGCTTGAGGTGATAGAACACGCCGAAAAAGAGCACGATATCGAAGCGGCCGACGGTGGCGGGCGAGATATCCATCACGTCCATGTTGCGCAGCTCGACGCGCGAATTGTAGATGGAGTGCATCTCATGGAAGCGGCGATTATCCCAGCAATCGAGCGCGACAACATCCGCGCCGCGGCGCTCCATCTCAAAGCTGAACCAGCCGTCCCACGCGCCGATGTCGAGCACGCGCTTGCCGCGAAGATCGGCGGGAATGGGGAACTGCGCGATTCGGTTCTTTAGGGACTCGAGCGAATTGACGCCTTTGATGACGCTGCCGTCCGGCAGTTCGAAGCTATGCCACCAGCCGGTCTGCTGCAGGACCTTGTGCCAGACCGGGCCGTAGCCCTTCTCAATTTGCGCCGGCGCGTTCATGCTCTTCCGACGATATCATTCCCGGGAACTCTGACACTAAGGCTCATACAAAAAGAACGGATAGCGATCGATTGGCAGATTAGACCGCTTGACGGCGAGGCACCAGGTCTGTTCGCCACGATTTTCTGTATTGAAGCCGCTCTGCTCGATGAACTCGAGAAGAGCCTGGTGCGATGAATACTCTTCGATGAAGGTGGTGAACAACTGGACAATCTCGAATCCTCCGGCCTTCACCGTTTCGCCGAGCTCGTACCAGGTGTATTCGCGAACGTGCCCGATTTCGGGCTCGCCGCCAGGGCGCTTGTATAAATAGTAAATCTGCGGATTGTCGTGGCCGTCGAGCGTCTTGGCGACGCTGGTGATGCTGCCGACGTTGGGCGTGGTGATCAGAAGATAGCCCCCGTCACGAAGCACGCGGCGCGACTCCATGATCATGTGCATGGGATCGACGGTGAGATGCTCGATGATCTCGCCCGCGAGCACCAGATCGAAATGCTCGTCGGGGTAGGGAAACGGGTCGCGCTCCGCATCGAAGTGATCGATGTAGCACTCGAAGGTGCGATCGGGAAATTCGACCGTCTTGTGATCGACCTTGCCAGGCGGGCCGTAAAACGCGCCGCGCACTTCGCGATAACCGCAGACGCGATCGAGCAGCGCGGTGAGCTGCATGTAACAGCCGAGCTCCAGGGCGCGGCCGGTGGATTGAGGAGGCGGGACAAGCGCGATGGTCCGAGCGAGCCGGGGAATGTGCTTTTCGAGATAGGCTTTCGCGCCGGCGTCCGGCATTGGAAGGCGATGCAAAGCTTCTTCCGCGCGCTTGAGCCGCTCAGGATCGAAAGGTTCGACGAACTTGCGCTGACGGGCGGAGCTTAGATTTTTGTTGATGCGGCGCAGCAGGCCGCGGACCAGCCGCAGATGAGCTGGAACCCAGCTTTCATCGTGCCGCGCGGTGGTCATGCTGCGCCGCCAAGTTGTCGAGACGCGAAGCGCTTACTCAGCCAGCGATTCTTCGCCAGGTTCGCGCTCCGAAAGGCCGCCTGCGTACAGCGCGCGCGTCTCTTCGTCGTAGCCAGGAACGGCGTCGAGAGCGGC
>JASHRP010000010.1 GCA_030037375.1 Bryobacteraceae bacterium
GTGGATCGCGCTGCCTCGCGATCTTTTCGAGCGTTGGCATGAGTTCAAGGTCGTGAGCGGCATCCCGACTTTGGAGGCCGCGCTGGAGCGGTTGCTTGAATCCGCGGCAGAAAGGGCTGTGGCGACACGGTGAACGCCAAGCTCATCGAAGAAATCGCGGACGCGGTGTTGTACGAAGGCTATCTTTTATACCCATATCGGATGTCCGCGTTGAAGAACCAAAAGCGCTGGAACTTCGGTGTGCTATATCCGCGAGCGTATGCGGAGGCGCAGACGGGCGCCGATGCCTGGACGATGCAGACTGAATGCCTGGTGCGCTCGAACGCCGAGCCGAGCGCGTCGGTCCGCGCGAGATTTTTGCGGCTGAGGCTTGACGGAGCCGTCCCGCGGGAGCGACTTCTTGACCTGGTGGACGATACCGCCGAGCTAGAAACGTCCGAGGTTGTGATCGGTGCGAACAGGCGGCGGCTAAGCGGAGATCTATATAAGCTCCGCGTGACTCTTACGAACCCGGCTCCGTTCCATGGAGCGACACGGGAGGACGCGCTTGCGGATTCGCTGGTATCCGTCCACCTCATCCTTGGTTTGGATCAGGGCGAGTTTATTTCTTTGCTTGAACCACCGGACGCGTTGCGCGAGGCCGCGGCAACTTGCAAGAACGAGGGGCTCTGGCCGGTGCTGGTGGGCGAAGACGGGGCGCGTGATGCGATGCTCGCGTCACCGATCATCTTGTACGACTATCCGAAGATTGCGCCCGAAAGCCCCGGCGCACTCTTCGATGGCACGGAGATCGACGAGATCCTCACGTTGCGAATTCTCACCATGACCGATCAGGAAAAAGCGGAAATGGCGCAAGCCGGCGAACGGACGCGCGAGATCTTAAGAAGAACCGAATCGATGCCGCCAGAGCAGTTCATGAAACTGCACGGCGCAGTTCGTGGTCTCCAGCCCAAGGAGCCCTTGTGAACCAGTTGGATTGGCAGCTTCTTGAGGATCATCATCCCGCCGAATCCGTGCGAGTAAACGGCGTGGAGCTGAAGCGCGGCGACATGGTGCGATTGCGGCCGGGCGCCGGCGGCGATATCTTCGACCTCGCACTTGCCGGGAAAGATGCCATCATCGACTCGATCGAGCAGGATTATGAAGGAAATTGCCACCTTGCCGTGATTCTGGAGGACGATCCGGGCAGGGACTTGGGCGCGCTACGCCAGCCCGGCCACCGCTTCTTCTTCAGGCCCGAAGAGGTCGAGCCGGCGAAGGCCGCGCCACGAATCTTGATTGCCGGTATCGGCAATATTTTCCTCGGTGACGACGCATTCGGGATCGACGTGCTTCGAAGGCTGCCGAGCTTAGCTGCCAACATAACCGTTAAAGATTTCGGAATTCGAGGCTACGACCTGGCGTACGCATTACTCGATGGCTACGACGCCGTAATCCTGGTGGACGCGGCTCCGCGCGGCGAGGCGCCCGGCACGCTGTACGTCATGGAGCCGAGCCTCAAAGACTCTGAGCCGGGCGATCAAGCCGAACCCGCTTTGGATGCGCACGCAATGACGCCTGCCGGAGTGCTGCGTTTGGCGAAGAGCCTGGGCGGCCAGTTGCCCGCCCGAATCTTATTGGTCGGGTGTGAGCCCGCCAGCCTCGGTGGCGAGGAAGGATATATGGGGCTGAGTGATCCCGTCTCGGCCGCGGTTGATCCGGCGGTTGCTTTGATTGAACAGCTCATCGCGGAGGATCTTCGACGAAAGGAAGGTGCATGGAATGGAAGCGTTGCGAATCAATGAGTCCGACGACATGCGCGACAACCTGCTGCTCTTTGGCGGCATCGCACTGATGATGCTGGGGGCCGGGATGGTTCTGACCACACCCGCCGTTCGAAGGTACCTCGGCGGCGTGAACCTCGCAGGTCTGCTGCAAGGCGCCGCGCCGGATTTTGAGAGGTATCTCAAACTGAAGGCGATGTGAGGGGCAGGAGCGAGCATTATCAGATCGAACCCCACCTGAGCCGGTTCACGGTGCGAGCCTTCGCGACGGGATTATTGTCCGCGGCCGGGCACAATCCCACAATTGCAATTCGCGACTTTTCGGGCGAAGCCGATTTCTCGCCAGAAGATCTTGGGAAAGCTGCATTAACGCTCCGAATCAACGCCGGCTCGCTTGCGGTGACCGATGACGTGAGCGAACGGGACCGCCGTGAAATGGAGCGGACCATGAGGGAAGAAGTTCTCGAATCGGCGCGCTACCCGGAGATCCTGTTCCATAGCTCAAACGTCTCAGGAAGCAAGGCCGGCGAAGGGCAATACTCGCTCAATCTGCGGGGAGATCTGTCGCTGCACGGCACCACTAACTCGCAGGTGGTTCCAGCCCAGGTGATTGTCAACGGCGACACATTGCGCGCGCACGGCGAGTTCACCGTGCGCCAAACCGCTTACGGCATCAAGCCGGTATCCGTGGCTGGCGGCACGCTCAAGCTGAAGGACGATTTGAAGTGCGCCTTCGATATTGTCGCCCGTAAACGCTGATCAACGACGGCAAGCCAGTTGCTACATCAACCGCGTGACGCCAAAGCTTGCGGTGTGTTTGCTTGTGTGTTCCTTTGCTAAAGGGCAGTTCGGGCCTGCGACGACGGGGCAGCAGCCGAAAGCGCAGCCTCTTCCGCTCTCGGGCAGGACCGAGACTGGTTCCGTTGCTCCGGCGCAAGCCCCGGTAGCTGGCGCGGGCGCGAACTCAGTCAATACGATCAATTCCAGCATCCAGGTGCAGGGGCCGTATCAAGGCAGCACCCAGAACGGACAGGTCAGCGCGCAGCCCCTGATGCTGAAACTCGAAGACGCAGTTCAGCGAGGCATCCGCTACAATTTGGGATCGATCGGCGCGGGCGACGCGGCCCAATTGGCGCGGGGTCAGCGATTGGCCGCCGTGGCGGAGTTGCTTCCGAACATCAACGGCCATGTTCTTGAGACGGCGCAGCAAATCGATCTAGCGGCTGAGGGACTGCGAATCAGTGTCCCGATCCCCGGGTTTCACTTTCCAACCGTCGTGGGACCGTTCAACTACTTCGATGCGCGGGCCAGTTTGTCCGAAGGGGTGAGCGTCACCAGTTTCCGGAACATGCGCGCAAGCCGGGAAGATGAGCATTCAGCGCGGCTTTCGCTGAAGGACAGCCGGGAACTGGTTACTCTCGCGGTGGTTGGATCGTATCTGCAAATCATTGCGGCCGCGGCCCGCATTCAAACCGCGAACGCGCAAATTCAGTCCGCGCAGGCTGTGTACGATCAGGCCGTCGATCGCAATCGAAGCGGGTTGAATGCGCGAATCGACGTTACGCGCAGCCTGGTGGAGCTTCAAACACAACGGCAACGGCTCACTTCACTAACCAACGATTTCGCAAAACAGAAGATCGCTATGGCGCGGCTGATCGGAATGCCAATGGCCCAGTCCTTCATGCTCGCCGACGCCATACCGTTCCGCGAAACACCTTCGCCGGATGTGAACACGCTGATACAGCAGGCGCTTACCAATCGCGCCGACGTGCAGGCGGCGTCGGCTCGAGTGAAAGCCGCCGAACAAACGCGCGCCGCGGCGGCCGCGGAACATTTACCCTCGGTCAACGTGTCGGGGGACTATGGCGCGATCGGAGTGAATCCGTCCCAGTCGCACGGTACGTTCTCCGTAACCGGCGCGGTACAGTTCCCGATCTACACCTCGGGCCGAATCCGGGCGGACATCGATCAGGCCGAAGCAGCGCTGGCGCAGCGCCGGGCGGAGTATGAGGATGCCAGAGGCCGGGCCGAGCAGGACGTGCGCGACGCCGCGCTCGACATGGACGCCGCCGCGCAACAGGTGCGGGTCGCCGAGTCTAACCGCGAGCTCGCGGCGGACGCGCTCGATCAAGCTCGCGACCGCTTCCGCGCAGGCGTGAGCGACACCGTCGAGCTGGTACAGGCTCAAGAGACGGTGGCCACAGCCGAGCAGGATTACATCAACTCGACCTTTGCGTTCAACCTTGCGCAGGTGAGCCTGGCGCGCGCGACCGGAGAAATCGAGCAGAGCGTTCCGCGGCTGGTTGCTGGGAGGTGACTTGAATGCCCGAGACCCATGCTCCCAATGACCGCATCGAGGACTTGCGAGATGAGATTCGCGCTCTGCGCCAGGAACAGCAGCGGCTGACCAGACAGCTTGCCAATGGTGCCCCCAAGCATGATGCTGACGCGGAGCACGACTCTGACCGCGGGGGCGGGAAACCAAAGGAGCCCGCGAAGCATCCACGCCGCAAATTTCTGATTCTCGGAGCGGCCATTGTGGTGGCTGTCGTCGCGTTGATTTGGTGGTTGAACGCGCGCAAATACGAGGACACGGACGACGCGCAGGTTGAAGCGCACATCAGTGGAATCGCGGCTCGCGTTTCCGGAACCGTGACCGCGGTTTACTTCGAAGAAAACCAGCTCGTACAAGCGGGGCAGGTGGTGGCGGATCTGGACCCGCGGGATTCAATAGTCGCGGTGGAGCGGGCGCGAAGTCAGCTTTCGGAAGCGCAGGCGCAGACACAGGCGGAGCAACCGAACGTCCCGGTTACCCAAGTCACGAATCAAACCACGATCGCGACCACAAGCTCCGACGTCGAAAGCGCGGAGGCCGGCGTCGCGGCGGCCCAGCGCGACTACGAAGCCGCGGTGGCTCGCGTCGCTGAAGCGGAGGCGAATAACGCCAAGGCCCAGGCGGACGTCGCGCGGTACCGTCCGCTGGCGGATAAGGACGAGGTGCCGCGCGAGCAGTTCGACCAGGTAGTCGCGAATGCCAAGGCGCTCGCGGCCACTGTGGCAGCGAATCAATCAAGCGCCCAGTCCGCGCTCAAGCAAATCGATCAGCGCCGGGCGCAACTATCGGAAGCGCGGAATCGGTTCGAGCAGGCGCAAAAGAACGCCCCTAAGCAACTCGCGATACGGCATGCCAATATTACCAGCCGGCAGTCAGCCGCTCAAGCGGCGCGGGCGCAGCTCGATCAGGCTCAACTGAATTTGTCTTATTGCAGGATC
>JASHRP010000732.1 GCA_030037375.1 Bryobacteraceae bacterium
GGTCCAGTGGCGTGTTTCATTTTGAGCAAGTACATCGCCAGCGTGGGCGCCAGAGTTCGGGACAGAATGTAGGACGACAGCATGGCGAAAACCACAGCTTCCGCGAGCGGCACGAACAGGTATCGCGCCACGCCCGAAAGGAAAAACATGGGCAGAAAGACAATGCAGATGCACAGTGTAGATACCAGCGCGGGAACGGCAATCTGTCCCGCCCCCTCCGTAATGGCTTGCTTGAGCTCGGAGCCCTGTTCAAGGTAGCGCTCGATGTTTTCAATAGTCACCGTCGCGTCATCCACCAGGATTCCGACGGCCAGCGCCAATCCGCCGAGCGTCATCACGTTGATCGTCTCTCCCAGGAATCCGAGCGCGATCACCGAAGTCAGAATCGATAGTGGAATCGAAACGGCGATGATCAGCGTGCTGCGCCAGCTCCCCAAAAAGATCAGAATCATGATTCCAGTGAGGCAGGCCGCGATGATGGCCTCGCGGATCACGCCGCTTACGGCAGCCCGCACGAAGATGGACTGATCGCCCAGCGGCTGAATCTTCAATTGCGGCGGCAGGGTAGTCTCGACGCGCGGCAGAAGCTTACGCACGCCGTTCACAACGTCGATCGTGGACGCGTTTCCCGCCTTCAGAACTGTGACGAGCGCGCTGCGGTGTCCATCCTGCCGCACGATGTTGGTCTGCGGAGCAAAGCCGTCGCTGACCTGCGCGACGTCGCGGAGATAAACAGTCGCGCCGTTGACCACTTTTACGGGCAGGTCGTTCAGCTCGGCGACGGTGTGCGGCGCTGCGTTGAGGTCGACGTCATATTCGAATTTGTCGATCTTCGCCGTGCCCGACGGCAGCACGATGTTTTGGAGATTAACGGCGGACACAATGTCGGAAGGCGACAGTCCCTTCGATTGCAGAAGCTGCGGATTCAGCGACACCATGATCTGTCTCTGTTTGCCGCCGTAAGGATAGGGGACGGCGGCGCCGGGGACCGTCACCAGTTGCGGCCGGAGGAAATTCAGCGCGAGATCGTTGAGCTGCGGTTCGCTCAAGCCCTTGCCTGAAACCGCGAGCTGAAGGATGGGCACGCTCGACGCGCTGTAGTTGATGATCAGCGGAGGCTGCGTGCCGGCCGGCATCTGGCGAAGAATGGTCTGCGATGCAGCCGTCACCTGTGCATTGGCTGTGTCGATGCTCGCGTTCGGCTGCAAGAAGATCTTCACCACCGAGGTGCCGTTAACCGTGGTCGATTCGATGTGCTCGATATTATCGACCAGCGTTGTCAAGGTTCTTTCATAAACCGTGGTAATGCGGCCTTCCATTTCTTCCGGGTTCAAGCCGGTGTACGTCCAGGAGACCGCGATCACCGGAATGGGGATGTTGGGAAAGATGTCGGCCGGTGTCCGCGAAATCACGACCGGACTGATCAACAAGATAAGAACCGCAAGGACGATAAACGTGTAGGGCCGGTTCAGCGCCACCTTAATGATCCACATTCGGCAGAACCTCCTTACACCAGTCACTGATGCCGCCGGCGTGCTGAAGGAATCACAGTTCGTTCAGTTCGAGACTATCGGAAAAACCGATAAGCTGAGAACATGGAACTGCGTCATCTTCGTTACTTCTGCGCGGTCGCCGAGTATGGGGGGTTCAGCAGCAGCGCACGCGTCCTGCACATTTCCCAGTCCGCGATCAGCGAGCAGATCGCCGATCTGGAGCGTGAGATTGGAGTTAAGCTACTGGATCGCCGACAGCAGAAGGTGCAACTCACGGAACAAGGCGTGGTCTTTCTGGCGGAGGCGAAGAAAGTGCTTGCGGCGGCGGATCAAGCCGTGGACATGGCCCAGCGGTCCGCGCGCGGCGAGATCGGAACACTCAAAATTGGGTTCTTTCCAGCCGGAACCAGCCCGGACGTGCCCATCATCATCAAGAACTTTCGCCGCCTTCACCCCAGTGTCCGCGTGTCCGTTCACGACCTCTACCCCGGCCAGCAGACCAGGGCCCTGTCGGACGGCGGCATCGACGTTGGCTTTACGCGTCCGCTGCAGGCGCCCTTCGATCACGTCCTTCGGTCGGAGTTCCTGTACTGGGACCCGATGATGGCCGTTTTCCCAAAAGGTCACCCGCTGGCGCGTGACAGGGTGGAGTTGAAGTCTCTAGCGCGAGAGCCATTCGTAATGGTTGCTGAAGAGGCGTCGCCATCGCTCTACGGAAAAATTCTGGCGCTTTGCTCGCAGGCCGGATTTGCTCCGCACATAGTGTCGACCGGACCAGCCTGGGCAAGCGTGACGATGCTGGTCGAGGCGGGCGAAGGCATCGCGCTCCTTCCGGGAAATGTGGAGCACGCCGCTTCGAAGGACCTCACATTCCGTCCCCTGACTGATCGCGGCGCGGCTATCGAGCTCGTGATGGCCTGGTCGCCGGAACGAGAAGGCCCGGTCCTGAAAGCATTTCTTGATCTTGTTCGCGCTTATAAGAACTGGCCCCGAGTCAATATGCCCAAGCGACGCCTTCCTTCCGAGTCCTCCCCGCAGCGTGGCGCATCCTAAAATCACCATTGAGGGCTTCTGGCGCGCACCGGAATTGTGACATCGGCCTGATTCAGGATCTGTGCCCTACAGTCGATTCAAATCGAATGTATTCCGGGGCTGATACCATACCAGAATGAAACAGAAGCTGGCACTCGCCCTCCTTGTGGTCGCGTTCTTCGGATCGCTGGCTAAGGCTGCTGTTGTTTTCTCGGTGAACGTCGCTCCGCCGCCCATCACCGTTTTCGATCAGCCTCCCTGCCCGGGCGACGG
>JASHRP010000733.1 GCA_030037375.1 Bryobacteraceae bacterium
CCGAAGGTGCGTTTTGCGAAAATCTGTTATCGTTTGGCACATACATCAAGGTCCGGGTCCGTCATTTCCGTGATTTCCCTGCTCATAATTGACGGCGATGCAGGCACTTTAGAGTTGCTCTCCAACGCATTAGCGCAGCCCGGACTTGAAATTCTCACCGCATCTCATCCCGAAACCGGACTCGATCTATTTTTCAAGCACCACCCCCAGATTGTAATTACCGATTTGATCATGCCGGAGGTGAGCGGGCTGGAAGTGTTGGACCGCATCGTGGAGGCCGATCCCGCGACAGAGGTAGTCGTCATGACCGCGCACTACTCCACCGAATCCGCCGTCGAAGCAACTAAGAAGGGCGCAAGCGACTACCTCAACAAGCCAATTTCAATTGGACGGTTGCGCGAGCGCATCGGCAGGTTGGTGAGTGAGGCCCGCAAACGTCAACATTCGCTGGAGCTCGAACACGATTTGCGGGCTCGTCCCGAATTCGAAGGAATCGTTGGCCGCAGCCCCCACATGTGTGAAATGTTCTCCCGCGTCCGGCGTGTGGCCGCTCATTATCGAGGGCTGTTGATCACGGGGGAGACTGGGACCGGGAAGGATCTGGTCGCCCGCGCAATCCACAAACTTAGCCCGGTGGCATCAGGTCCATTCGTCGTGGTCAATTGCTCGGCGATCGTGGAGACTTTGTTTGAGAGCGAACTCTTTGGGCATGTCAAAGGCTCCTTCACCGGGGCCGTACGGGACAAGCCAGGCTTATTCGAGCACGCCCATAATGGCACTCTCTTCCTGGACGAGATTGGCGATATGCCGTTTGCCACCCAGGCCAAGCTCCTGAGAGTTCTGCAGAGTCAGGAGGTGCAGCGCGTTGGCGCACTCAATGGTCATAAGATTGATGTCCGCGTTGTCGCCGCCACCAACCACAACCTGCGTGCGGCGGTTGCGGAGAGAAACTTCCGGGAGGATCTCTACTACCGGCTTTCCATGGTGGAGATTCAGACGCCGCGGCTGGCCGACCGCAAAGAGGACTTGGTTCTGCTTCAACAGCATTTCGTGAGCAAGTTCTCCGGCCGCTACGGCAAGCACATACGTGGTTTGACGCATCGGGCGCAAATCCGGCTCTCGCGGCATTCCTGGCCCGGCAATGTGAGAGAGCTGGAAAACGTGATCGGATACGCCGCCATGATGACCATGAGCGAGACGATAGACGTACGGGATTTACCGCCGTATTTACATGCCGCTGTATCGCCCGCTGAAACACCCGTCGCTCCGGCTCTTCCGGCGGCGGTAGCCACGATTGAGGAGCAGGAACGCATGCTGCTCACTCGCGCCCTCGAAACCACGGCCGGCAATCAAACCAAAGCAGCGCGCATTCTGGGGATCGGTCGCGATGCCTTCCGATACAAGCTAAAGAAGCACAATCTCGACGGGCCGCGCCGTGGCCGAACCTCGGGCGCCGGAGCGAGCTGACGGTGGCCTCGCGCTTGCGTGATGAAAGTTTGGGTCATTTGGCGCAAATCGGTGCTTTTGTGCGCGTTCTCGCGCGAGTGCGCGTGAATCGGCTACGCTAGTACCCCAACGAATGCGCGCTACGCGGTGGCGACTGAGGTGCATGGTGCTGATAGTTCCCAGCTTTCGTAGGGCTGTAAGCCGTATCGCGTAACAAGGTCAGGAAGGGGAAATCCATGTCACAAGTCGCTATTGAGAAGATTCACGGAGAGGGACCAGAGTCCAGGTCCCTGTTCGAGGAAATAGGAAATATCGCGGAGCGGATCCGCCAGCGGGCCTTCGAGCTTTTTCAGAGGCGCGGCGCCGGAAATGGAGCCGATGTCGATGATTGGCTCAGTGCGGAGCGTGAGCTCATCTGGAGTCCCGCGTCGGATCTTATTGATAAAGCTGGAGCGTTCGAGCTACAGGTGGCAGTTCCAGGCTTCGACGCCAAAGACGTTAACGTGACGGCGCTGCCTGACGCAATCGTGATCCGCGCCGAGACCACGCACAGGCATGACAAGACCGAAGGCGATGTCCGTTTCTGCGAATTCGGCGAGCGCAGCCTGTTCCGGCGCTTTGACCTGCCCGCCCCGATCAATGTCGATAAGGTCACGGCGAATGTCGACAAGGGCGTTCTTAAGCTGACAGCCGCCAAGGCGAATGTAGCAAGCGAGAAGAAGATCCCTGCCGCCGCCTGATTTTGATCAACTGCGGCGCGTATCGCACGGAATATCGTGCGTGCGCGCCCAATTTTTTTTGCGAACTCGACTGATCCGGTTAAGTGACCGATATCGGCTAAGCGACAGACTCCGATACTCGTTTGACGCGGCCGGCAGGCTGGGAGTCAGCAACCGTGTCAGGCTTTTCCGCCCGGCGCAAGCTCAAAACGTTCGCTGCGCGGCGAAACCGAGCGGACCAGATGAATCCTAAGCTTTGGCGAACCTCGCCCGGGTCGAGCGGCAGGGCGAGTGCGTGAAAAGCCCCGGCATCCGCGAGTTCGCGCCAATTGACGACATCCGAGAACCTGTGGCATGGGATTAGAAGCGCCTGGGAATCGATCTGTCGTATCAATGGCAACGCCTGATCCCACGAGAGTCCCAGGCTCTTTGCGTCGAACAAGATTGCAATCGAGCCCCCGGGCGCGCTCAGCTCACGCAACTGATCGAGTCCAGCGACGACTTCGAGCGACCAGCCAAATTCCGTTACCAGGCGATTGAGTGCGCGCGTCTCGAACGCCAGGTCTCCGATCAGGACTACGGTTCCGTGCGTCATCGCAGAACTCCCAAAGCACGCAAGGTGCCAGGATGGCGCTAAGCGTGCACTGGGTTTATTTAATTGAAAGGCTGAGGCTAGCAAATGACACAGGGAAGCGCCAACAAAGCGCCGGAATTAAGGCGGCGCAAAGCCGCATTGGAGGCGAAGCTCAAAGAATTGATCGGCGGCTCGGTAAAGCGCGAAGACCTGGAGATCGAGCATTGGGCTGAAGCCCTCGATCAGCTCAAATCGAACTTGGATCGTGAGCTGACGATCGAACGCCTCGACCAGCAGACCCGCCTGATCCGCGACATTCAGTTGGCCCTTACCGCAATCGAGGAAGGCGCTTACGGGACCTGCGCGCGCTGCGAAGAACCAATCCCCCCAAGGCGCTTGGACGCCGTTCCCTGGGCCCTGCTATGCGTCCGATGCCAGTCCGAAGTCGAAGCCGCCAAGGACGACGCGGAGCCGCTTTTCAGGGACGCGGCTTGACGCCGGCGAGGACCGCTCCTAGATCATGGGTGCGCGGCGACAAGGACCGCAATCGGCACGGAATACTTCTTGGACGTGATCAGAGACTCCAGGACTCCGCGCACGCGGCTGCTTCGCGGCACCGTGCCGGGCACCTGCTCAATCACCGAGGTGGAAAGCGTCAGTTCCGGATGCTTCCTGCTGTAGCGCTCCAGGCACTTGGCCACCTGCTTCGGCGTCATGATTCCTACGTCGGCGACCAGACTCCGATGTACGGCCCGCGGATAATAGAAGTCGATTACGTTCCGCACAAAGTCCGCGCAGTTATGAAACAGCAGATGGAAGCGAGTCCGGTTCGACCCGTCATCCAGCCACAGAATGAACGCCCGGTCCTGTTCCTCAGTGGTGTGAATCGTGTAGGTGTGAATTCTCCGGTCATAAGCTTCGCCCACTAGTTGTGTCCAGTCTCCAACGGGCGTGCTCCCGTCCTGGTCATCGGGGGCGAAGCGCTCAAGATGACGCCTGCGGTATTCGTCACGAAGCCGTTCGACCTGGATGGGCGCGACCGATGCAGGAATCCGGTTCTCGCGCTCCACTGCGTATAGGTAGGGGACCAGCGGAATCGCCAGCCAGTCGTATCCGCCGACCCGGTGATAACGGCTGATGACGGCCCCCCGTTCACCGGCCTCGCAAAGACGCAACTGAGTGGGAGATTCCGCGCAGATCCGCGAAAAATAAATAGCTGAGTGCCCGGTAGGGTTCAAACCCCCGAAATCGCCATACGGTTCTTCCACAAGAACAGTCATCTCGCCCCGCGCCCCCGTGGAGCTAAGCAGAAGCATCAGGGCTAGGCAAGCCTTCGACACATATAGCTGGAGCAGGTTGCTGGCCGTCAGCGCGTCGCGTTCTGGATAGAAAACGGATCACGGCGTGCACCAGTAATCACGTGCGAGCGATGCTCTTAGTAGCGTTTTCAATCGCGCAGGCCTTTGCGGCCGACTTGAATCCGGAAACGGCGCGCGCTTGGGACCGTTATGTTGAGTCGGTTCGCGCACAGATGCAAGCGCGGCTGGGTCCAATGGCCTCGTTCCTGTGGGCCGCTGAATCCGCGGACCGATTGCGGCTGTTGCGAAGCGGACAGGTTGTAGTCTTACCGGCAGGCGGGCAAGCTCCAAAACGTATCCCCGGTGGATTGATCCATCATTGGATCGGAGCGGTTTTCGTGCCGGGCGCCTCCGTGGCGAAGGTTGCGTCAACCCTTCAAGATTACGATCGATACAAAGATTATTATTCGAACGTGGTCGAGTCCAGATTCCTCGGGAGGGATGGATCGATCGATCGTTTTTCCACCGTGGAGACCCACCAGGCGCTGGTTTCGAGAATCGCGCTGGACGCGGATTGCTCCACCACCTACACGCAGGCGGGAGAGAAGCGGGGGTACAGTATCTCCTACACCACCAGGCTGCAGCAGATTCAGAATTACGGAGGTCCGGGGCAACGTGAACTCGGGAACGCCGCGCCGAAGGCTTACCTCTGGGGTCTGAGCACGATTTCCCGGTATGAAGAGCGGGATGGCGGCGTGTACGTGGAAATGGAAGCGATGGCGTTGAGCCGTGATATTCCGGGCTGGTTGCGTTGGCTGGTGGATCCCTTTGTGCGGAAGGCAGCGGCGGAGGCGTTAACCACCTGGTTAGTGCAAACTCGCCACGCCGTTTTGGCCGAACCGCCCGATTCCTCCATTTCAGCGTATTAGCGGGCCTTCATTGATTTTTGGGAAACACCCGCCGAAAGACAATAGCTTGGGCACCGATAGCCAAGACACCGTTCAGCAGGAATGCAGCACGCATACTCGAAAGACTGATGACCGTTCCAGTCACAAGGTTGCCTAGCGACAAGCCGCCTCGCATGGCCAGCATAAACAGGCTCGCCGTCTGGCCTCGGCTCTGATCGTTCGCCTGGGATTGCAGGAACGTATTGGCTGAGGTGTTGGCGACCGTAAGAAGAAGGCCGCTGCCAACTAGTAGAGACGCAAGTTGCCACAGGGCATCGACTTGAGCCACGGCCACGATGAATACGCCGTAGACCAGCGCCGCCGTGAGAGACATTTTCATGGGCTCGAAGCGTTTCATCGTAAGCAGGATGAGCAGAGGCCCTAGCATTCCTCCGATACCAAAAGCCGTCAGGGCGCCGCCGAACTGCCCGACGTCGGCGTGCAGCACGTCCTTCACAATCACCGGACTGAAGGTGATGACCGGACCGCAAAACAAGCCGGTGCAGAGCACGGAGAGCAAGGCCCAGCCGGTTTTCGGGCTGCTGATAATCGCCTTAATGCTTTCGATGGACGAACCGAGATTCTGCGCATCGGAGCCCTCCTGGGGCGGAATTCTTGCCGGCGGACGCAAGAAGTAGACGGACAGAAAGAAGGGAATATAAGAAGCGGCATTCGCGCCGAAACACCAAAGGAACCCATACTTCATCATGATCAGGCCGGCGATGGCCGGCCCCAGCACGCGAGACAAATTGAATTGAATCGAGTTCAGCGCCAGCGCGGGCCTCAGGTCCGCCTTGCTTACAATCGACGGGATAAGAGACGAAAACGCCGGCGCGGAAAGAGCGTCTGTTACTCCCACGATCAGGGACACGGCAATGATCATCCAGACCTTGATCCATCCCACGGCGACTAACGCGACGATAAGCACGGGACAGAGCATTTGGATGCCTTGAAAAAAGTAAATGATCAGTCTCCGGTCTCTTCGATCCGCGAGGATGCCGCCCAGCAGAGCCAGTATCCAGAAAGGCGCGTTCATGGCGAAAGCGTCGAGACCCAACAGAAACGGCGAGCCGCCGATACTCAGCACCAGCCAGGGCTCGGCCACGGACTGCATCCAGGTCCCGATATTGGAAAGGAGACTGGCAAACCAGAAGGCCCCATATCGCTTGGTTCGCAGGAGCTTCGCGGAATCGGACCCGTCCGTCATTGTTTGCGATGCGATAACGAACAGTAGCACGCGCGGGAACTGGCACGCCGCCGCCCATGGCATCTTTCTGGCAATCCGCAGCGACCCAGTAGAGCCAATTTGTATCGCTTGCGCTCAACTGGACGGAACGGAACTGGCGCGGTTGGTGGTCGGTCGATGTGAACTATGCGGCCTTACGCGAGTCCGCGGGAGCAGACTCCTGAGATCGTCGGGGGCGGCGACTCCCTTAGCTGATTGGCGGGTTCCAGGCTTTCCTCCAACACTAGGTCGCCGGCACGATGGTGACCGCCTTCAGTCCGGCCAAGCTCAACAGCGACCGGACCGAAGTTTCCGCGTTGTTCTCCGACGCAGTGAGGATGCCCATCTGGATCGCGGACTCCTTGGCCGCATCCAGACCCATGATCCGGGCGCGCTTTTCTAAATCGAGGCTGTAGGGAATCCACGGCGTCCACCAAGTCTTCTGGCGATCCCAAACTTTGGTCTCATCTTCATCGATCGCCACGTTCAGGATCTTCGAGGGCGGCAACGATAACGTTACGGTTCCATCTTTCCCGGCGACGACGTCCTTGGGGCCGAGCGAGGCCAGGTCAACTCCCGCCTCGACACGCGCTTGAACGATGAGCAGGATCGATTCCGATCCCACCGGGTGTTTTTCTTCGGTCAGCGTCACAACTCGCTGCACCGTGTAACGCACCGTGGTGAGTTGGTTCAGTTGCTGCACGGTCGCGAGCACCGTCGAAGGCTCGACTCTTCGGGCGAGGGTCAACCTCCAATAGATGACTGCCGCGGCAGCGATCAAGAGCGCGGCCAGAAGAAAACGGCGCAAGCGTGGCATGCGATTCGAGTGTACCGCCGCGGTTGGCTTCGGAGCCAGAGTGAGAAAGCTCGCGTGCGAATGACGGTCCATCGCATTCCAGCTATCCAGCCTTACGCAAGTCCGCGGGAGAGTTGAGGATTTCCGCGCCGGAGGCGCCTGGGATGCCGCGCATCGCCTTGCTGCGGCTAAGCGTGCCGGGAACCTGAGGGATCTTGTGCACTGAGAGAGACAAGCCGCGCCGGCGGGCAAAGCTTACCAATTCACGGGCAACCTGCTGCGGGGTGGTGATTCCGAGCTGAAGCGCGCTCCGGTGCATTGCGCCGGGATAGAAGAAGTCGATGATCTCACGCGCGAAGTCCGCACAGTTGCGGTACACGATGTTGAATCGATTCCGGTTGCTGCCGTCGTCAAGCATGCGGATGATCGCATCGTCCTGCTGTTCGGTCGTCGGGATGGCGAAGGCGAAGATCGACCGGTCGTACGCTTCGCCCACCAACTGGGGCCAGTCCTTCGAGACGGGCCCGGTTTGCTCCGGAGCGACGCTGCGCAGATGGCCCTTGCGGTACCCCTCCCGGAGCTCGGATACCAAGCCGGGAGTAACCGAAGCGGGAATTTCGCTGGCACGATCAACCGCGTAGAGATAGGGAGTCAAGGGGACGGCGGCCCAATCGTAACCGTCGATCCGGTGATAGCGGCTAATGACGGCTCCTTCTTCGCCGGGCTGGCAGCGGCGCAACCTGACGGGCGTGTCCGCGCAGACGCGCGGCAGGTAGATCGCCGCGTGGGCGGGCTCCATGCTCCAGAGCTTGCCCATGGGCTCTTCAAGGAGGAGGGTTAGGTCGGCGCGCGCGGGCAGCGCTCCCAGGAGGAGCAGGGCGAGCCAGACGGCATTTCCGTAACCCCGCAGCATGCTACCTTGGAGATGCGTAGGCGGGCTCGAAGGAAACAGCCAGTTCTGACGATTTTTGTGCCGGTCGCTACGCCCCTCCACTCGGCATAAATCGGGCACGGGTGCAAAAAGGTCCTCCGAAGCGCTTGAAATCCGGATGCGGCGCGTCCGTAGGGCCGCTATACTTTGCTCATGAAGAGAACACTGCCGGTCTTTGTCTCACTTGCCAGCTTCGCCCTCTACGCAGCCGATCCGCCCGCCCTCAAAGAGGGTCTCTGGTCCATCCACACAACCAGCATCGACAATCCGGGCAACAAAAAGACCGAAGGGACCCGCTCCATTTGCCGCAACCATGAATACGACCTCCGCATCCGCCAGCAGGCCGAAAAGCAGCAGAAGCAGACCTGCAAAACCAACACGCAGAACTTATCCGGCAACACGCTAACAACGGAGTCCGAATGCACCGTTCAGAGCAGCACGATCAAGAGCAAAAGTGTCGCGACCTTCAGCGGCGACACTTCCGCACATTCCGAAACCCATGCCACCTACACGCCCGCCCTGTATGGAACCGCTGAAACCACGATGATCCAAGACCAGAAATACATCGGCCCGTGCCCAGCCGGAATGGAGCCCGGCGACTTCATGGATGCCGCCGGCAAGATCACCCACGCGAAACGGCCGTAGAGCGCGGTTGCCCGGATCCAGACGACCTGACGTGCTGGTAGTGGTGCACTAGGGAGGAGATAACACGAACACCGTCCTGTCCTCCTTGCGGAGCGGCGACCAGATCATCATCCTCCTCGCAAAGAGCCGTGCATTTATGATGGCCCACTCTGCCTCGGTTAGTGACCTCCGACATGATGGACATATTCCAACGTCTAGCCGCGCGCGGGTATAGCAAGTTGTCAGGCTACAGACGCCGCATTGAACCTTGATCTTCATTCGTCCCATAGCTAGTTATACAAAAACCGTCTCAAGAGGCCCTGAATCAGTAAGGCAGAAGCTCTTATGAAACGCAGATCTACTGCACCAGTTTGGAAACAGTTGCTCGAAGCAGCTCAATCTCAGCGCGACGTTTCTCGATCCCACTCCCGCTAAGGCTTTACTACCGACGTGCCAAGCGAGGAATGCGGTCTCCCAAACTCGCGTATAATTTCGACAAGGTATGAAACGCCACGTTGCCTACTTCGCTTCCGCCGCCGCCGCGCTCGTTGTGTCCCTCGCCGTTCACGGCATTGCGCAGCAACCCGGCCGCAATCTTGTGCCGCTCACTGAGGACAATCTCAAGAATCCCAGTCCGAATGACTGGCTGATGTACGACCGCACCTACGATTCGCAGCGCTTCTCGCCGTTGCGGCAGATCAATGAATCGAACGTCGGCCAGCTCAAGCTCGCATGGTCCGTCACCGAGGACGCGGGCGCGCAGGAAGGCATTCCTCTGGTGCACGACGGCGTCATGTACACGCAGGCGCCCGGAGCCGTCATCGAAGCTATCGACGCGGCCACCGGCCAGATCATCTGGAAGCATGAGCGCAAGATGGCCGATAACCTCAAAGGCAACTCACGCGCCAAGACCATTGCCATCGGCTTCGACATGGTCTACTGGACCTCGCCTGACAGCTACCTGGAAGCGCTGGATGCGCGAACCGGCGAAATGCGCTGGGAGGCCAAAACTGAAACCCGCGGAGCCACTCAAGGCGCCGTCATCGCCGGAGACAAAGTCATCTCCGGAGGCGCTTGCGGAGGCAAGCACGAAAATTGCTTCATCGACGCGCATGACGCCAAGACGGGCAAGCTGCTGTGGAAGTTCATGACCGCTGCCGAAACCGGCCAACCCGGCGGCGATAGCTGGGGCGGGCTTCCCGATGACAAGCGCGTCGCCGGGCCCTGGGGGCTCTCCGGCACCTACGATCCTTCGACCAACTCCGTCATTTGGGGCATCGCGAACCCCACGCCGAACACTCGCATCGAACGCCACGAGGGCAACTTCAACGCCATCCCGACTCACGCCCCTGCCGATCTGTTCAGCAATTCCACGGTCTCCATCAACGCCGATACCGGCAAGCTCAACTGGTATTACCAGCATCTGCCTGGCGACGATTGGGATGAAGACTGGACCAACGATCGCATCCTCACCACTACCGCTCTCAATCCCACGCCTGCCACAGCCAAGTGGTACAACCACAAAATCAAGCCCGGCGAGCGGCGCGACATCGTTCTGGCCACCGGCGAATCCGGCGGCGTCTTCGCTCTCGACCGGCACACCGGCGAATTCCTGTGGGCGAACCCCTGGCCTTATGACGTGCCCAATTTCTTCCTGAAGAACGTCGACGAGAACGGCATCACGTATTTGAACGAGAGCGCGATGCTATCCAAACCCGGCATGACCAACCGGGTGTGCTTCTTCAACACGCGAAGCTACTGGGCGCAAGGCTACAGCCCCACCACCAATTCGTTGTATGTGCCGTGGGTGGACGCTTGCAATGAAGAGAAACTCAATGACGACGGCAAGCGCTCCACGCACAACGGCGTCGTGCGCGACCCCTCCAAGCTCGATGAACTCTCCGGCGTCTCCAAGATCAACGCCGCCACGGGAAAGATCGATCACATCTTCAAAGGCCCCGCGCCCATCAACGGAGCCATCCTGCTCACCGCCGGCAATCTGGTCATCTTCGGCGATATCGGGCAGCACCTTCACGCACTCGATCAGGAGACCGGCAAGGTGTTGTGGGATGAGACGCTGCCAGGCCCGATCGCGAATTCGACCATCACCTACGCCGTCAATGGCCGCCAGTACCTGGCGGTGCTCACCGGCGATGGCCTGTTGACCTCCGGCGTCGCGAACTACAACAAGTCGATCACTTCCACCCGCAGGAAAAATACCATCCAGGTGTTTGCGCTACCGGAGGATGTCGCCAAGCAGACTCCGCTATTGCCCGCCGCCACGAATGCAAAGGGCAAAGCCGCGCCGAAAGGCAACGCCAAGTAGACGCTTTCCCCAATAGCCAAAAACAATGATCAAGGAGGATGCTGATCATGGGTTCAACCAGACGCACTGTACTTGCAGCGGGCGCTGCCGCGGCGGCAACCGCGGCCGTGCCGCGCGTATTCGCTCAACAGTCAGGCAAACCGGGAAGCGGCAAGTTTTACGACCGAGGCTCCGTTCGCATTTACTATGAGGAGGCCGGAGCCGGCTTCCCGCTGATGCTGCTTCCGGGCGGCGGATTGAACTCGACTATTTCCTTCTTTACAGGCAACTCGCCTTTCAACGCGATCGAGGAGTTCAAGGGGCAATATCGCTGCATCACGGCGGACCTGCGCAACGCGCCCAGCGGCCAATCGACTGGCCCCGTCGAGGTTGACCGGCCGTGGGAATCCTATGCGGACGACCAGCTCGGCCTAATGGATCATCTGGGCATCGACAAGTTCATGGTGATGGGCCTTTGCATCGGTGGCCCGTTCATCTGGAGTCTTTTGAAACGCGCTCCCAATCGTGTTGCCGCGGCGGTGCTGGCGCAGCCGGTGGGCTGGCGTCCGGAGATGCGCGATCCCACTTACGCAGGCACATTTTGGAAAACGTGGGGCGCGACACTAATCGCCAAG
>JASHRP010000082.1 GCA_030037375.1 Bryobacteraceae bacterium
GTGGTCGCGCAGCAGTTGGTGCCATCGGTCACCGGCGATTCGCGTTACCCGGCGGTCGAAATATTGATGGCCACCAGTGGCGTTCGTGGGTTGATTCGCAAAGGCGAGGATCACCAGATTTACTCCGCTCTCTCCACCGGCCGCAGCGAGGGGATGGTCACCATGGAGCAATCTCTCGCCGAGCTGGTTCGCACCGCGCGCATCAGCCGCGAGACAGCCATCGCTCATTGCTTCCGGCCGGAGGATCTCACGCGATATCTGCAGGGTTGAAGCTACCTCTTGCTTCCCGGGTTCTCTCGCACCCATATTGGGTAGTGCGGATCGGGTTGCTTAAACCGCGTCGCACTGTGCGAGTCACTGAAGAAGAGTCCCCATTCATGCGCTGGCGCCGAGGTCGGGATATCGCTAGGCTCCTCTGCCCCCAATGTGATCCGCGGGCCGGAAACCGGCCCTCCCATACCGAGCTCCGTCCCATACGGACTCGTTGACAGGACCACCCGGCCCGACTCGCCGTTGTCACCGCCGAATGCAAGGACCTCAATGGCCGGTCCCATCCGCCAGGCCCTAAGGCTCACCGACTCTTTTGAGTCCTCTCTAAGGAATCTGAGCACCGTGGCCCCGTCCTCCACGGCGAGTTTCGCCGCCGGTCGCTTCTGTCCATCTATAAGGGTCAACTCAGTAACTCGAACCCTGCCCGCATCGACCGGCGTGGCCGCCTTCCAGCGGTCCATCAAAACGTAAACCGTAAAACCTCCCGCAAATGCGCCGAGCAGCGCCGAAAGAAATCCTACCAATGGGATTTTCAAGACCATATTCTATGGCCGCGGCTCCGCGCGCTTGACACTATTAAGACAGCTATATATTATGCTGTCTAAGTATGTCCAAAACTGACGCGCTCCAAGGCTCCCTCGATCTCCTCGTCCTCAAGATCCTCTCCCGGCGGCCCGGCCTGCACGGCTACGCGATCATGGCAGCCATTCAGGAAGCTTCGGAAGAAGTTCTGCGCGCCGAAGAAGGATCGCTCTACCCCGCACTCCATCGCATGGAAGAAGCCGGCTGGATCAAGGCCAAGTGGATCACCAAGGATTCCGGCCGCCGCGCCCGGATCTATGAGCTCACCGGTGCAGGCAAGAAGCAGCTCGAAGCGGAAGAGTCGCGATGGCAGGCCGTGACCGCCGCGGTGAACCGTGTCCTGAGGACGGTGTGACATGTCGATCTTCTCCCGCTTTGCCAATGTGTTTCGCGGCGAACGCTTGAGCCGCGATATCGATGAAGAGCTTGCAGCGCATCTCGAAGAAGCCGCGGCTCATGGACGAGATGCCGCTGAAGCATGCCGTGCTCTCGGCTCTCCGCTCCGCCATCGCGAGGCTTCGCGCGATATCAAGCTGATCCCCTGGCTCGACTCTCTCCATGGCGACGTCGTCTTCGGCTGGCGCCAGCTCGCGAAGCGCAAAGCGACTTCCGCTGCGGCGATTCTCTCGCTCGGCCTGGCGATGGGGGCCTGCACCTCCGCATTCCGTATCGTGGACGCGATGTTCCTGCGGCCGTTACCCATCGCCAATCCAGACGGGCTCTATGGGGTGTCTCTCGACGAATCCGCGCGGAACTTCACTTACGGTGAATTCCGCCAGATGCGAGCCGCACGGGGCCAAGCCGAACTGATCGCCGTCTCCGGCGCGCCCGCGCTCGACGTGACGTATGGATCTGTTCAAGAGAACGAGCAGGCCCATGGGCAGTTCGTCTCCGGCTGGATGTTCGGCTCCTTCGGACTCCGCCCCGCCCTGGGACGCCTCTTCGCCGAATCCGACGATCTCAAGCCCGGCGCGCATCCCGTGGCCGTTCTCTCCTACGATTATTGGACCCGGCGCTTCGCACGCGATCCGAACGTGATCGGCCGCAGCGTCCGCATGGGGCCGGATTGGCGAATCGGCGAGAGTAGCAAGTCTTTCGAGATCATTGGCGTTGCGCCGCGGGGTTTCACGGGCACCGAGACCGGCGTCCCCATCGATATTTTCCTTCCCACGATGATGCAGGCGATGGTGGAGGTTCCCTACGCCGGGATCTTCCGAGTCTTTGTGCACCTGGCGCCGGGCGTTCAAATCGGGCCGGTGCGCGACCGCCTGCTCGCGGCTCTTCGAGCCTCAAGCCCGGATCTGTCGAAAGCCCCGCGAACGCTGGCGACCGAATTCGCCCGCGCCGGTGCATCCAATTTTCGGACGGATTACCGCCGCGCCCTGAATTCTCTCGACGTGTTGGTCGCTCTGGTGTTGCTGATCGCCTGCGCGAACGTCGCGAACCTGATGGCGGCTCAGGGTGCCGCTCGCTCACCCGAGATGGCGCTGCGAGTTTCGATCGGCGCCGGGCGGACACGGTTGGTGCAGTTGGTGTCGGTAGAGAGCGCGATGCTCGCCGTGGCCGCGGTCGCGCTGGGATCGCTATTTGCGCGGTGGGCCGGCCCCTTTGTCGTGAGCAGAATCAATCCACCCGGCAATCCAGTGCGCTTGATCCTATCGACGGACTGGCGAGTCATGGCATTCTCCGTGACGCTTGCGCTTGGCGTGACGATACTTACGGGGCTCATGCCGGCATTGCGCGCGTTGCGAATCCAGCCTTTCGGCGCGCTCAAGCGCGGAGCAAGTTGCCGGCCGATGCAGGCGCTGATCGCCGCGCAAGTCGCGTTTTGCTTTCTCGTACTGTTCGTCGCTGGACTCTTCTTGGCAACGTTCGATCGCTTGTCTAGCCAAGACACCGGAATTTCCGCCGCTCGCGTTCTGAATCTCAACGTTACGACGCTAAAGCCTAATGAGCCTGCAGTCTCTTGGGATCAGGTCGCTGGTCATCTGCGCCAACTTCCCGGGGTCGAGGCCGTCGGGTTCGCCGATTGGCCCATCCTCGACGGCAACGGCTACAAGACGACGGACATCTCGATTAATGGCGGGCCCTCCAACGGCGTTACGGCCTGGCTAGAGAACATTTCGGCCGGCTGGATCGGCACGCTGAAGATGCCGCTGCTCGCAGGCCGGGACTTCCGGACTTTTGAATCGCCCGGCGCGGTCATTGTCAATGAGGAGTTCGCTAAAGCCTTCTTCAACGGTGAGAATCCGGTTGGAAAAACGTTCCAGGCAACTTGGTCCGCGTTGAAGGGACAGCGTCTGGAGATTGTGGGACTGGTCCGCAACGCTCGCTATCGCTATTTGAAGCAAGAGATGCTACCCGTTGTCTATACCAACTTTCAGGACGGTAAGGGAATGCTGCCAAACAGCGGAACGTTTGCCGTACGGACCGCCGCCACGAACCCATTAACGCTCGCCTCACTGCTGCGTCAGGAAGTCGCGCTTGCGAATCCGGAATTTCGGGTGAGCACTCTGCACACACAGCAGGAATTGATCGACGCGCAGACGATCCGCGAACGGTTGCTCGCGATGCTGGCCAGTTTTTTCACGGTGGTCGCGCTGCTGCTTGCGGGGATCGGTTTGTACGGAGTTCTCGATTACTCCGTATTCCAGCGCCGTCGCGAAATCGGCATCCGCATGGCCGTAGGCGCACGCGCCGGTGAAATCGCGCGAAGCGTCACGTTTGAGATTCTCGCATGGGTGATCGCCGGAGCCTGCTTGGGACTTGCTCTCGGCGTTTCGTCGGCGCGTTTTATCGGATCGCTGCTCTATCAGGTGAAGGCGACTGATACCAGTGCCCTCGCCGGGCCTGCGCTCGCTCTCCTGGCCACGGCCATTCTTGCCGCTGTTCCGCCGGTCATCCGCGCCGTCAAGACCGATCCCGTCAACGTCCTTCGAACGGAGTAATGCCTCCATGTCTCTCCTCTCGCGCATCGTCAACGTCTTTCGTTCCGATCGCCTCTCGCACGATATCGACGAAGAGCTCGCCGCGCACATCGAGGAAGCGATCGCGGAGGGCCGTGACCGCGAGCAGGTGCGACGGGCGCTTGGATCGTCGCTTCGCCTCCGCGAAGCGTCCCGCGATATCAAAATCGTCGCCTGGCTCGATTCTCTCCGCGCCGATATCGTCTTCGGCTGGCGCCAGCTCAAAAAGCGCAAAGCGACCTCCGCCGCGGCGAT
>JASHRP010000083.1 GCA_030037375.1 Bryobacteraceae bacterium
CAATCCCGCGAACGGAAAACCAATTTCGAAGGTCTTGATGGCGCGTCCGGAGCACATGACGCGAGCGATCGACGCCGCGTACGCGGTGAAGGATCTTTGGGGCAACACGACTCCCTCCGAACGCGAGTTGATCCTGATGCGCGCCGCGGACGTGCTCGAATCCATGCGTGGCGAAGTCGTGGACTTGTTGATCGAAGAGGGCGGGGCGACCTTCGGCAAATCGCAGTTCGAAGTTTCATTCGTGGTGGGCGTTCTGCGCTCGGCGGCGGGCGAATGCCGGCGCATCTTCGGACACACGATGCCCTGCGATATTCCAGGCCGCATCTCAATGGCGATTCGCCGGCCTCTTGGAGTTGTAGGCGGGATTGCGCTGTTCAATTTCCCGTTGATTCTCGCGACCAAGAAAGTCGCGTTTGCCCTGGCGGCGGGCAATACGTTCGTGCTTAAGCCATCCGAGGAAACCTCGCTGGTTGGGCTGAAGATCGCGGAGATTTTCGATAAGGCCGACCTGCCCCCGGGAGTCTTGAACGTGGTTCCCGGCGATGGCCCGACGCTTGGAGCCGTCCTTTACGGCGATCCGCGCGTGAAGGCCATTCTGTTCACTGGCTCGACTGCGGTGGGACGCCAGATCGGCGTCGAGTGCGCCAAACGAGGCAAGAAATTCGACCTTGAAATGGGCGGAAAGAGCCCGCTGTTGGTGATGAAAGACGCGAACCTCAAGTATGCCGTGGATACAGCGGCCTTCGGCTTGTTCATTCATCAGGGACAAGTATGCATGGCCGGAACGCGCATCATCGTCGAAGAGCCGGTCTATGAAAAATTCCTCGATCTCTTCGTCGCGAAGGTAAAGACCCTCAAGGTCGGCGATCCGCACGATCCTCACACGGTGATCGGGCCGCTGATCCGCGCGTCGCAATGCCCCTTCATCGCCGGCCGGATTGACCTGTCGACGCAGCAAGGCGCGCGCGTGCTGTGCGGCGGAACATATGAGGGCAACTACTTCCAGCCGACCGTCATCGCCGACGTCACGCCGTCGATGCCGGTTTTCCAGGAAGAGCTGTTCGGGCCGGTCGCGAGCGTAATCAAAGCCAAGGACGCTACGCATGCGATTCAACTGGCGAACAACACTCGCTATGGTCTGACTTCAGCGGTGATCACGAATGATCTTGAACTCGCCATGCGCTGTGCGATGGAGCTCGAATCCGGTTCCGTGCATATCAATAGCTCCACAATTCACGATGAGCCGCACGCGCCCTTCAGCGGAGTCAAAGATTCCGGCATGGGCCGCGAAGGCGGACAGTGGTCGATGGACGATCTGACCCAGCTAAAGTGGGTGACGATCCAGCGAGGCGAAGCGCACTACCCGTTCTGAGATAGCGCGGCGTGTGCGCGCCATCGCTTGCTGAGGACGGGCGCGCGGCGTGGATCGGTCGCCGCTGGACTATTTTTCGGTCGTTCCCGGCGCGGCGCCTGCCTCGCCTTTACCGGAGCCCACAAACAGCTTCTTGCCGTCGGCAAACGTGATGATGCTGCCGTTGCCGCGATTCGCTCCATCTTTCGCCTGGAAACCCTCGACCAGGATTTCGGTGCCAGCCGGCAAGGAGTTCTTGGTCCAGCCGCGCCGCAGCAGCGAGTTCGGAGCCGCTGCTTCGATCATCCACGACGTGGTCGAGCCATCGTCGTTCTTCACGTCGATGTGAATCCATGCGTGCGGATTAATCCACTCCATCTTGGTAACGGTTCCCTTGAATTTGATGGGCTTGTCCGCGTCGAACTCCGCGGCGAACGCATGATGGGCCCATACCGGCGCCGCGCCCACAAGCAGAGCGGCCGCCGCCAGAATCGCTGCAAATTGCTTTCTCATATTGATCTCCTGGACTTGTCTACTTCTGCTTCGCGGCTGCCGCCGCCTTTTTTTCTTGAGCGCGAGCTCCGCTGAGGGAGTCGAACATCGCGTAGTTGCCCTCATGGCACGCATATTCGAAATTCTGATAGCCGGGTTCCTGGGTTAGCGGAAAACCGACCTTGAACGGCTTCACGTAGGTCTTGGGGTCGTCGACGGTGACTTCGTACCGCATCTGGTCTCCGCTGACCCGCGTGTAGCGCTCGACCAACTTCAGCGCGTCGCTTGTCGGAGTGCCTCCGCCGTTCAAACCGATTCCGGTCCTATTCGGTAGGAAGTTGGTGGTTTCGACAACCAGCGTGTTGCCGTCCCAGTGGCCGCGCGCGTCTCCCATGTACGTGCGGATGTCCGAACTCTCGTGCGGGCGGCCGTCTAGAGGAATCACGCGCGCCTCATGAACCATTTCCTGCAGGATCATCACGAAGCCTGGGCCTTGGACAATTTGTTGCCCATTGCCGTAGATCACGGGAAAAATCGAACCTGTGACTCCACGGCTGATGCAACGGATGTAATAGCTGAAGTCCGCCGGCGTGTCCGCTTTCGGATTGTTGTTGCCAGCGCCTTCGGGGATCGGACGCGTTCGAGCTTCCGGCAAAAGATCGGGAGTCCTTCCATTGGGAGGATCGATCACCAGGGAGGTCTGGCGGCATGGACGGCGCGCCCGCTCCGCCCAATGGGCCGGAGGGCCGGTGCCTACGCGCGCGTTATCCGCAACAGTTTCTTCGAGATCTGTTTTCTCCTGCCGCTCAATCTGCGTCTCGCGCTGAGCGAGCTCCTGCTCCGTGTAATAGAGCCGGTCGCCGTATTGAGCGGGGCGATTCATGGGAGCGCCGATACAGTCGTCGCTGGTCCAGGTACCTTGCAGGTCAGGATCGCCCCACGGCGTCTTCGGCTGCGTCCAGGCCTGAGCCGATGAGGCGCTCTTGGCCGCGGGCGCAGGCTTTTGAGTTTGCGCCGCTGGGGCTTGCCCCGCCGGTGCTTGACACAAAGCCGGCCGCGCGGTCAGCGCAAGGAACCCGGCCGCGACTGCCATCGAATTCAGAAGAAACCGGTGCTTCATACGATTCTCCTTCCGCCTCTCGTGTCTATTTCTTCTTCTCCAAATCTCCGTAGATCAAGTCTTCCACGAATTCGACGCACTTGAATTCGTTAAGCTGCGCGTTTTTTTCCTTGCGCCTGTAAAAAACAGCGCTGATCTTCCAGGGACGGGTATAGATGGTCTTGTCGTCGATGGTCGCTTCGTAATTAATATGATCGGCGTCGGGCAGAGTGAATCGCTCCACGATATGCGTGTTCTCGGTTTGGAAATTTCCTGACCGGTCATACCAGCTATTGCCGTTCAAGCCGCTCACGTCGACCACCAGCGTGTCGCCTTCCCAATGGCCATTGGATGTTCCCATCCATGTGTCCACCGCTCCCTCTTTGAATTTGCCCATGTTTACCACGCGATTCGAACTCGCATATTCGTAGGCAAACGCTATGTCGCGCTGGGACTGGACGATTTGGAACGGGAAAGACATGTAATTGGCGCGCGGGATGCCCGGCATGTAGCACTTTACTTCCGGGTCCAGCTTCACGCGGTTCTTGTAGTTCTCTTGTTGCTGCTTCGCGGCAGCGGGCGTGTACGGAATCTCTCCGCCGTCGACGATCCCCTGTCCGGCGGGAATGGCCCCGATAGCTCCAAGCTGATAAAACGGCCCGGCTTGGGCATAATGATCGCGAATATCCCAATCGGCCGTGCCGAGAGCCTCCCAGAGGCCAGTGAAATTGGGCTTGCCGTCGGGCATGCGTGGAATTCTCCCCGCGCTTTGACCGTTACTCGATCCTGCAAAAAGAGCAAGAAGTATTGCGGACGCCGGCGTCAACGTCCGCCATCGATGACCCATTACGATCTTTCTCCTAACCTCGCGCGGAATTTAGAATTGCTCCTGGACGAGAATAATAGGCAATCGGGCGGCTAGGGTCAACCCACCCCGGTATTACATTCAAACCAACTCGGACTACGCGCCCCGGTTTGGCTGGCGCGGCAGCGTTAGGACGAATCGGGCGCCTTCATCGGCTTCGGTATCGGCCCACAGGTCGCCACCGTGGTCGAGGACGGTTTGATGAGAGAAGGCGAGCCCGAGTCCCACGCCGTTCTTCTTGCCGGAGGTAACGAAAGGCTGGAAGAGCTGGTGCCGGATCTGCGGGGCAATGCCGGGGCCGGAATCTTGAACTCGGACCACCACTGAGTCCGGCGACGTTTCCGCCGAAATCCTGAGACGGCCTCCGCGCGGCATCGCCGCCAGCGCATTATCGATCAAGTTCAGGAAGACGCGTTCCATGCGCGCCCGCTCCAGCGGAAGTTCGATTTCAGGCGGGACATCGATCTCCACGGTGACCGATTGGGATCCGGCTGCGCCCGCGTAGACTTCGTACGCCGCCGCGACGATGTCGTTCAGCCGGCACATCTCGGAGCCGGCGGTGGCGCCGCGACCGGCGTCCACTAGCTCCTGAAGCAATTGTTGAATCCGCCTGGAGGAGCGGTAGATATTGCCGGACAACCTTTGCACCTGTTCCGTGGAGAGACGCCCGTCGACCAGCATTTCCGCGCCGCCGTAAATCGCCGCCAACGGGTTGCGAAGATCATGAACGATGGAGGTAGCCAGACGGCCGATCGTTGCGATGCGCTCATGCCGGATCAATTCTTCGCGACCCTCCTGAATCGAGGTGCACATCGCGTTAAACGCCACGGCCAAGCGTCCGAGCTCATCCTTATTTGCTTGCTCGCCCAGCGGGGCCGGAATACGGTAGGTGTAGTTGCCGCGCGCGACCTCCGCGGCTCCGCGATCCAATTCCTTCACCGGCTCCAGAATCCGGCGCGCCAACAACTGAGTGAGGGCGAGCCCTACCAGCACCGCGAAGATCCAAATGAGAACGATGTTCCGCCTCAATGCCGCCAGGTGCTGACGCGCGCCCTCGAAGGACCGCAAAATCCGCAATTGTCCGATCACGCTGTCCTGAACGTCCAACAGCGGAGTTTGGAGCATGGTGTATTCGCCGTGGCCCGTGTCGATAAGCTGGAGGTTCTCTTGCGACGGCCGCGCGGCTTGGATTCGCGCAATTGACGGATCATCCAACGTCGAGGCGATCACTTGGCCGCCGGCGAGGAAACAAAAATCGCTTCCGCCGGTCGACTCCTTCAGTCTCTGCGCCAGGTTTTGATCCACGGCGTAGCCCGCAACCAGAACATTGAGCAACCCTAAGTCCGCGCCCGCCTGCACGTACACCGGCGTGACGGCGACTTGATACAAATGCCCGCCCGCCATCATGAAACTGGAGGATTGTTGAGGAAAGCGGGAAGAGGCTTGGCGAACAATCGGTAAATCGTCTTTGAGCGCATCCACCAGGCTGCCGCCTAGAGACGCCAGGACTTTGCCGCGAGGGTCCGTCACCAAAAAGATTGCATCCTGGCTCGATACCTTGTTCCACAACTCCGCGGCCGTGTCCCGAATGGTGGCTTCGTCGCCCGTGCTGAACGCGTCGCGGACGTCCCGCATCCGGCTGAGCACCAGGCTGACGGACGCGAGCATCTCGGCTCGCGAGCGCCACAGCGAATCGTATGCCCGGAAACTCGCCTTGGTTTCATCGGCCAAGCTCTCCGACATTACGCGCGTTGCGTTGCGCTGCACGATCCACGCCGTGATAGCGAACAGCGAGGTCAGGGCGATGGATGTGGAGAGAAGAATCTTCCACAACAAGGACAAGCGGCCGATTCGGGCCAGCATTACTTGGCGTTCCCCATTATGTGGCGCTTCATTACTTCAAGATCTCCGAATAACCTGAATGATTGTCGGAATCAGGCGGGTAGTCGTGACCGTATTTGTTCTTGTGCGGAATCACCAGGTACCCAGCCTCGGAAATGCTCAGGGCCGGGATCGCGAGCGCGTCGTCCGAGACCTTAATCCGGCGGGACAGAGCTTGAAGCGTTGCTTCGGTGGCGCGCTCATGCATCAAGCGCAATTCGTATTCGCCCGCGGGAACGTTGGCGATGCTGAACGTGCCGTCGCGTTTGGTAACCGCGAAATAGGGCGTCGCCAGAACGACGATCATCGCGCTCATGGAAGAGTGGATGTTGCAAAAGACTCGCACCGCGCCCTCCCTGCTGAATTTAACCGAGCGCGTGGAGCCCGGCGGGTACAAGCCTAGATCGAAGATCTGGCCGTTATAACTCGAGAAAGCGTTGTGAAAAATCGGATCGAGATTCGGGAAGTCGACGGTCGATCCAACCGGGATCGCCAGCATATGCGGCGTGAAGGTCTTATTCTTCTGCGTCATCGTCACGCGCGTAGGTTTGAGAGGAGCAACCGTGCCCATGGGCCGCAACGAAACTACGACTCCGGAGTAGTCCGAATGCTGCCGCACGGCGGCTTCATGAGAGTCGCGCAGTTCCACCTGGCCCGTGACATCTCCGGCGTGGAGATAAACCGCCAGGAAAAGCAAAACTGCGGGAAAAGCTCTAGAAAAGATAGCCCAGCGCCGCATCATAGTGATTCACCAATTGGCCGGATTGCTGGAGGAAGCTGGTACGCACCTGCGCAGCTTCGATTCCCAGCACCACGTTCGAACCAAGCTTATAGATTGCATTTCCAGCGTACTCAAAATTGCGGGTAATTTCCCCGGCCAAGAGATCGATCGGACTGTGACTCTCCTGGCCGCCAAAAATGTTGAACGTAAGACGCTGGGTCGCGAGGAACGAAAGCTGCGTCCAGCCGCCCGTTGTATCCACCGCCGTGATTCGATACGGAGAAAAGAGCGTGAACCCGTCAGGCAGAGCGCCAATCCCCGAAGCGTCCTGACCCGTAAAGAACATCCCAGTTAACTGCACCTTGGCCACCGGTTGGATCAGCCAGTCCGTGGTGAAGAGACGCGAAGGAATCGAGTAGCCAAACGCGTGAGTTTGGCTGGTATGGAAACCAGGGGCGATCTCGATGCGGCCATCCTTCCCGAATTTGTGCCACAACTCGAATCGGCCTTCGAGCGACGGCCGCGCGGACGCAACATAATTCGCATATTCCGCAATCGCGTTCGACGTGGATTCGCTGGTTTCGTAAACACCCAGCCGGGCCCGAATACCGGAGTTCGCGCCCAAGGCGACACGTTGCTCAAAGCGAATCTGCGGCTGCCAAAACCAGGGATTGCCGGCGTAGGTCAAAGGAGCATACGCGACTTGCGCCAAGGAAGTCGGATCGCGCGGGGAGACGATCGGCTTATCCTGGCCGATCGTAAGGCTCTGATTCTTCCAGTCGATTGAAACGGTGGCCACGCGAAGCCGTATCAGGTGATTCAATGAGCTCGACGATCCGCCCCAAAAATCCATGTGAAGCTGGCCGCTGACCACTCCGCCGCCGAAAATTCGCGGCCCTTGGAAGGTCAGGCCCAAAATGCTCTGCGAGAGAGTCGCTCCGCTGCCGGAGGCGCCGCTTACCGGCGATGCCGTAAGCGGATACTCATACCCTCCGCTGTATCGTCCGTTCAGGAATGAGTTAAAAAGCACCATTCCGGTAAGCGTGACCGGCAGCCGGTGTGCGGTCTCGACTTTGGTCTGCTCCAGATCCGCTGTTCGCTGCTCCTGCACGGCGACGCGTTCCTCAACGGGCGCGGACGCGGTCTGCGGCGCGGGCGAAGCGGCATCGGGCGATGGCGTCCCGGCAGGAGTGGCCTGAGCCACTGCCGCGGGAGGGTTCGACGGAGCCACGCCGCGCGCGGCCGCAAGCTCAGTCCGAAGCGCGCTTACCTGCGCGGCGAGATCGCGATTCTCCTGTTCCAGCCGGTCCAATCGCTCCAGAATAAGTTGCAGATCGGTCTTGCCCTTGCTGCGTGATTCTTGGCTGGGCGGCTCTTGGCTCCGCTGCGCCTGCGCGCTTGAGAGTCCAGGAAAAGACCATCCCAGAAGAATCAGGCAAAGCGGGACGGATTTGCCGTTAATTCGCATTCAGTAACCGCTCCAGTTTGCTGCGTACTTCCGCAGGGGAGTACGGTTTTGGAAAATAAGCGTCCGCGCCCAGGCCGGCAAGGCGCGCGGGCGTGCGCGGATCGGTATCGCCGCTGATCACCAGAATCGGAAGAGCGGCGCGGTCCGGTTGTGCGCGCACCTTTTCGATCAGCTCGAATCCGTCCATGGAAGGGAGATTCAGGTCGGTTACCAGCGCGGAAATGTGCTGCGCGCTCAGTTGCCGCAGCGCTTCCTCCGCCGTCCCGACGATCTTCACGGTTACCTCCGGAATCCCCATGAGCGCCAACTCCAGTGCATCGCGGCACAGATCGGCGTCTTCGACGATGAGGACCGTGCGGGTCATATTACGGCACGAAGCGGTAACCCACCCCATGAACCGTGAGAAAGTGTTGCGGCGAGCTCCCGTCCCGTTCCAGCTTCTGTCTAAGCCGCACCACGTGTGCGTCCACCGTGCGCGTGTTGGGGAACGATTCGTAACCCCACACCGAGTTCAGGATCATGTCCCGAGTGAGCGCGCGGTCGGCGTTGTGGAGGAAGTAGGTCAGCAAGTTATATTCGGCTCGCGTGAGCTTCAGTTCTTCGCCATTTTTGATGACCACCCGGCGCGTCAGATCCACTTCCACGTCTCCGAAAGCCAACACCTTCGTCTCTTCAATGGAAGAGCGCCGCAGCAGCGCCCGAATGCGCGCCAGCAGCTCCCTGGTCCCGAACGGCTTGACGACATAATCGTCCGCGCCGATTTCGAGCAGCAGCACTTTGTCCACTTCGTCGCCAATCGCGCTGAGCACGATCAAGGGCGTGTTCAGTCCGGCCGCGCGCACCTGCTTGCATACTTCCACTCCGCTTAGGCCAGGCATCCGCAAATCCACCAGAATCAGATCGGGCTTGAGCGTAAGGGCTTGACGGAAACCGGCCCTTCCGTCGCTGGCCAGAACCGGGCGGAAGCCTTCGGTTTCCAGCATCAGCCCGATGGTATCCCGCAACGCAGCATCGTCGTCGATGACTAAAACGGTCTGCATAACGGCGGATACGCCGATTGTATCGGACTGTTGGTTGTTTCCGCGAGACCGTGCGGCGCTGGCGTGCAGCTATTTACAAGAAGTTTACAAAGTCGCAATGGGCGCTCACCCGGACGCATGCGTCTTCGGAAGCCGGTCAAGCTTGGGGCATATTCGAACGCGCCGCGCTTAACTTCCTCCGGGCGCTGACGATATAGGCCTTCGCTCCGCTCTTGTTGGTGAGCCCGAGCATGCGGCTGACCGTGTCAAGCGGCAGTTCCTGCCCATAGTGAAGCGTGAGGACCTTTGCCTCGGTTTGATTCAGCGTGCTTAAGATGAAGTTCCAGCTCCGGCTACGGCTCTGTTCCATCTCGATGTTCGATTGAACGTCCAGAGCGGTTGGATCGGGCAGGTCCGCGGTGATGGCCTTGGCGGACCAGATCGGCTCCGAAGCGCGCCTCTGCACCGCGCTCATGCATAGATTCCGCGCGATCACGTACAGCCAAGTGGAGAATCGGCATTCGCCGCGGTAGCTGCCGAGGTTCCGGAACGCCCGCAGGAAAATCTCCTGAGACAGATCCAGCGCCGATTCCCGGTCATGCGTGAAGCGCCAGCACCAGCAGATAATTCGCGAGTGATGGCGCCGAAACAGCTCCTCTACCGCTTCTTCGCGGATCGGTCCCCAGCCGTCGCGATAGGCGGCAATCAGTTCCTCGTCTGTTGCAGTCTTCCAGTCATCGATTGTCGGCCCCGCGTTTTCGCGAGCAAGAGTCGGGCAAGCTGCGGTCACTTTGTTTTTGTCCTCACCTGCATCCTAAGAAGAATGGCCCGGGTAGGTCGTCTATAGCTTGTAAACACGTTGTAAAATCGAAAGTTGCCCAGATTGCGAATCAATGAATCTGGCGCGTGAGATCGAAGCCCAGGAACATTTCCTTGAACACGTCCGCGCCTGGGCTGTTAAGAAACGTCGCGTCGGTTCCCGCGCGTTGTGAAACAGTTACGCCCGGGCTGTTAGTCACGCCGAAGGTAAACGCGTGGCGGTAGATCTTCTTCTGGATGCCAAACGCGAACGCCGCCCGGTGAATCCCAAGCTGCGTACCGCCGATCAGCGTCGGCGTGACCTCCGCCACTAGGGCGACCGTCGGACGGATATCTAAAGCTCCTCCGAAACCGATGGAGAATGCGTTGATGCCCGGAAAATTTGGAATCTTGTTCGGCGAGCCTTGGACCACGCGCCTGTCGTTGAAGGAAATGGTGGGGACGGCATAGAACTGCGCCCGGTGCGTGATGCTGCGCGAGAAAATCCCTTCCACGTCTTCCGTGTAATTCTTGCGGAAGTCGTTCTGCCCCTCGACGGATACCCGCGCCGTCAAGTTGAATGGAGCGGAGTTCTGTTCGCTTAGCAGGTTGTATGCCGTCTGAAGCTGAATCGGCCGTCCGATGAACGTCGGGGAGCGCATGATGTCGACCGAGAGTTTGTCGGTGACTCCGTACCGCAGACCGAAGGAGGGCAGCGCGGACTCGTCGAGGCCGAAGAGCACGCCGCCGCGATTCGCGCCAACGAAGGCCGGATCGTAGGGAAAACGGTGCGAAAAATTGACCAGCCACGCGCCCTTATCGACCGGACGGCCGGTGGGAAGGCTGAACAGAACGTCGTCGCCGGGCTTGTAAACTCCCGGCTTCAAATCCTTCACTGCCGTTGATCCCTGGGGCGCGAGCCCGCTCACAAATTGGGCGATTTCGTCGATCTGCGCGTCAGTAAGCTGGCCTGAGAAAGACGGCATCTTGCCAGGCCTGCCCATGTGAACCGTCTGCACAACTTTCGCCTGACTCTCGCCCGCCGCGGTGAAATCGGGCGTTCCGACGGACGCGATGCCCTTGCCGTCCGGACCATGGCACCTCGCGCAGTTGGATTGAAACAGCGCTGCCCCGGGCGACTGCGCCGTAGCCTGCGGTGGCGCGAACGCGTTTCCCGCGACCGGCGGATCGACCCGCGCGCTGCTCACCTCGGTGATGGTCCGCGACGCGACATCGATTTGATAACGCCGCCCGTTTTGCTCCAGAAACAAGACCGACGAAGAAGAATCGGAGAACGACAGCTTGAGTGAGCGCA
>JASHRP010000734.1 GCA_030037375.1 Bryobacteraceae bacterium
GCGGCTGCGGCTTCTACTTTCACTTCTGAATATCCGGCGGGCAGTGCGAGCGCGGCTACGGCAGGCGCGGCCGGGTCAATGGTCAGAGCGAAGGATGCCGTTTTCTTCTTGGGTAGCAGGCATTCCTTGTCGTTGCAGGTCTGATAGCGGACTTTCGCGGTCAGAGGAAGAGCCCCGGCTGCGGCATCGGACTTGAGCTTGGCTTGAACGAGGAAAACGGCCTGGTCAAAGAACATCGGAACGTCATGGCCCAAGATCGGCTCGGGCTTCACAAGAGGTTTCGGCTGCGCGAGGGTGAAGGATTCGACGGCGGGATTATCCGCCAGGCCGATCGTGGTCGGGATGATGTCGGCGGTTTTATCGAGGGAATAGAGGTGCCAGCCCGAATCGATCTTCGCTGTCAAACGCAGGGTGACGGTGGATCCCGGAGGGACTTTCGCGGAGTCCGAAGCGAGCGACCACCGGACCGGATCGGGCGTTTGGGCAAAAACGCCGCTGGCAAGTAAGGCCGCTACAATCCAGTACCGCATTTGATTTAATCCGCCCCTATAGAAGACGCCCGGCGTTCCAGCTCTGCTTCGATTTTCTCATTTACGCGGCCTTCGGCGAACTCGGCGGCGACGCGGATGGCGTTCTTGATGGCTTTGGCATCGGAACGTCCGTGGCAGATGATGTTGACGCCCTTCACGCCCAGCAGAGGGGCTCCGCCATATTCTGAATAATCCACGCGCTTCCGCAGCTCACGGTAGGCTTCGCGCGATAGCACCGCGCCAAGTTTGCGCGTCACTGTGGCTTCGAGCGATGCCTTGAGCATATTGCGGATCATCTTGCTCACGCCTTCGCTCACCTTAAGCACAACGTTGCCGATGAATCCGTCGCACACCACGACGTCTGCGTTGCCGGTGAAGATATCTCGGCCCTCGACGTTGCCGATGAAGTGCAGCGGCAGGGCTTTCAAGAGCGGCAGAGCCGCGCGGGTCAGATCGTTGCCCTTATGTTCTTCCTCGCCGATCGAGAGCAGGCCGACGCGCGGATGGCGGTTGTGGAAGATGATGCGCGAATAGATCTCGCCCATGACCGCGAACTGGACCAGCATCTCCGGTGTCGAGTCGACGTTCGCGCCGACGTCCAAAACCACCACGGGCGTGCCGCGTTCCGAGGGCAGAGCGGACGCGATGGCAGGCCGGTCGACGCCTTGGATCATGCCGTGGACGATTTTCGCGGTGGCCATGACCGCGCCGGTGTTGCCGGCCGAAACCACGCCTTGCGCTATGCCTTCGCGCATCAGCCGGGAGGCCACGCGAATGGACGAATCCTTCTTGGTGCGGACGGCCTTGGCGGCCGAATCCTCCATGGTGATGAACTCACTTGCGTGCGCTACCTCAATGGGGAGGTCTCGCACGTCCGGATGGTTCTCGGCCTGACGCCCCAGTTCCGCACGAACGATGGCCTCCACTCCGACCAGGACTACCTTGACCGGAAGGTCTCGCGTGGCGAGGATCGCGCCTTCGACTTCGGATTTGGGGGCGTTGTCGCCCCCCATGGCATCGACCGCAATGGTCAGCATGGGAGACAGGGAAAAAGCTATTCTTCGACTACCTCGATCACATCGCGGCCCTTGTACTTGCCGCAATGCGGGCAGACGCGGTGAGGGAGCTTGGGCTCATGGCAGTTGGGGCATTCCGAGAGCGCGCTGCGCCGCAGCGAATCGTGAGTCCGGCGCGCGGAGGTGCGGCGCTTGGAGTGCCTGCGTTTTGGATTCGGCATACTGTCTAGTTCTCTTTCCTAAGCTTCCTAATTTCGAATACTCTTTAGCGCCGCCCAGCGGTCATCGGCGGTTTCCAACTGGCAGCGGCACTCGCCCAGATTCCGGTTTTTCCCGCACACCGGGCACATCCCTTTGCAATCCGCGCGGCACAACCGCTGCATCGGCAGCGAAAGCAGCACGAACTCGCGAAGGACGTCGTTCAACTCCACGCCGCCGCCTTCGTAGAATCCCATCTCGGCCTCGCCCGCGTCAATGGCCTTTTCGTCGCCATAACCGTCCGCGACCGGCCGGTAGAGCAATTCGAAATCGCTATCGACCGGACACGCCGCCGGCTCAAGGCAGCGGTCGCAATCGGTCACCATTTCCACGGTCAAATGCCCTTTCACCCGGATTTCGTCGAGCGAACTGCTGACCAGTTCCGCTCTCCCTTTGGCTCTGAGCACGCCGGACTGATGAATCTTGGGATCGAGAAAATCGATCGCGCCGGAAGGGATCTGAACATCGAAGGCCACCGGGCGGACCTCCAATTCTCGAATGTGAAAGAACACGGCACACCTCCGCTCCGGCGGTTATACTTCAACCGATACGGACCGGCTAAACCACCAGTATAACAAGATAGCCCAAGGGCTATCGCCCGGCGGCGCTTTCCTCGGCGTCGGCGGCATCATCGTCGCCGGGGTCGGGAGCGTGCATGCGAAGGAGGGCGGATTCGCCGAGGGTAAAATCGTCCTTCAACACATCGCTGGCACTGAACGAGGATTTGGCGACGCCGCCGTTTTCGTGCTCTCGCTCATTGGAGAGCACGTGATACAGCTCATGGGCGAGCACGCGGCCCATCGCGCGGCCATAAAGAAAATCGCGCTGGCCTGATTTCGTCGAAGCAAGCGCTGGGGCCAGCATCTCACTGAGCGTTTGGCAATAGATCCAACTGAAGGGAAGAACCTGGCCGTCCTGAACTGCGGTCGACGCGAGGCTCGCTCCAGTCGAGACGCGGTTCAACGTGGCGCCGGGTTTCGGGGCATGGCAGGTTCCGCGCAATTCAATGATGGCGATGAATCCGTCTTCAGAACCGTTAGATCCGCCGAGAGATCGCCATTCGATTTGGTAGTCGCCGGCTTTGAGCTGGATTTCCAATTCCCGCTTCATGGCGGTCACGGTAGGCGCGTCCTGGGGTTGTTCGCTTCGAAGATACAGAACAACCTTATGATCCGGAGAGGGCAGAGATCCCGCCCGGCCTATACAGGGGCCGAAAATCAGCAGGCAAACAAGTGCTGCCAGTAGGCGCGCAGACATGGCGCAAATCCACAGACATTATATACATTCGAGCCTACCTGTCAAAGGGGAGTGGGTGCGGCCTAGCCAACGGCCGGAGCGGTTACCTCCACTTCCGCGCTGCCCTCGGAAACGCTCTCAAGGCGATGTGTCAGGAGAGCGGCTTCTTCGTCGCCGCAATGCTCCGGAACCGCGAGGTCGAGCGCGACGCGGGAGCCGTGTTCGGGCGTTTCCTTCGCCAAAACGATCACCCGCGTACCCAGGAAAAGCGCCTCATGCATGTTGTGCGTGACGAAGAGCACCGTGGTCCCGGTGTCCTGCCAAAGCTGGCGGATCAGGCGCTGCATGCCTTTGCGAGTGCCGGGGTCGAGCGCGCTGAAAGCTTCGTCCATTAAAAGGATGCGGGGCTTGGTCATCAACGCCTGCGCGATAGCCACG
>JASHRP010000084.1 GCA_030037375.1 Bryobacteraceae bacterium
GTGACGGTAAGCGTTTGATCGATGTCGTGAATGAGAGCCGGACCACTTAGCGCGGGTTCGAGCACGTACTTGAGTATTCTATCCTTCTCGGACCGACAACTAAGCCGCCAGCTTCTCGAAGAATTTCTTGATCATCAGCTTCGCGGTGACATCGATCATGCGCTGACCTACGGCGGCGAGCGTCCCGCCAACCTGTACATCGCCATCATAAGCGACATCGGTCCCGCCGGGCGCCGGCGCTAGCTTCAGCAGTCCTTCGCCCTTCATGAACCCGATCTTGCCAGTACCTTCCACGGCCAGCTTGAAACTGGTAGGGGGCTGCTGATCCGTGATACGAACCTTCCCTTCGAAAGCGCCCGAAAGGCTGGCGAGAACCATTTTCATCTTCATGCGATACTCGCCCGGTCCGATCAACTCGAGGCTCTCGCATCCCGGCATGGCTTTGGCGAGCACCTCGGGGTCCTGCATCATCTGGTAAGCCTGGTCGGGCGGAAGAGCTAGCTGAGTCGACCCGCTAATCTTCAAACCGCCCTCGCGAGAGCCTTGGCGATAGCCCTGCCGGCATGCACCACCGCGAGATGAGCGCGGTAAGTGGCCGAGGCGTGAATGTCGGCAATCGCTTCGGCTCCCTGGGTCACAAGCGCCGCTGCGGCCTCGATCTCCGCGGGCTTCCCGGTGCGACCCTCTAGTGCTTTTTCCACATGCGTGGCCCGGTAGGCGCGGTTAGAAAGTCCCGTTACGCCGATCCGCACCATGGCGAGCTTGTCGCCTTCGCGCTTGATTCGCACCCCGATGCCCACCATCGCGAATCCGCTGGCTTTCTGCGCGACCTTCTGGTAGCACACGCCGGCCCCGTTGCTTTCGACCGGAACGATGACTTCGCGGATAATCTCGCCGGGTTCGAGCGAGGTTGTGAACGTGTCGACCAGGAATTCATCGATCGCGACCCTGCGCTCCCCGTTCGCTCCGCGAATGACAAGTTCAGCGCCGAGCGCCTGAAGCGCTGCCGGGTAATCCGCCGACGGATCGGCATGCGCCACACTTCCGCCGATGGTTCCGCGATTGCGCACCTGCACGTCGCCGATTTGCGACGCGGTTTCGGCAAGCAGGGGACACTTCGATCGAACCAGCGCGGAGCTTTCGACCGCGTAGTGTGTGGTTGTCGCGCCGATATGGAGCCATGGCTCTCTTATTGCAATGTTCGTGCGAAAATCGTCGGGACCCCTGTCGACACCGAGACGATGAATCTCGCCACCGTCCTCTCGTATATAGGCGAGCTCTTTCACGCGGCCGAGATCGGCCAGGTGCTCAGGCGTCGCTAAGCGCAGCTTCATCATCGGGATCAGGCTCATGCCGCCGGCTAGCGGCTTGGCGCCCTTCGCCAACAGGTCGAGCACCTCATTGACGGTCTGCGGCGCTGCGTATTCGAATTCCTGTGGAATCATTTAGCACCTCCCGAGGAGACCAGTTTCCAAATCTTTTCCGGCGTCAACGGCATATCGATATGCCGCACGCCCAACGGCGAAAGCGCGTCCACAACCGAGTTCACAACCGCCGGCGACGCACCGATGGTTCCCGCCTCGCCCACTCCTTTCACGCCCAGTGGATTCACCGGCGATGGCGTCTGCGTATGGCCGCTCTCGATCCACGGCATCATCGGCGCGCGGGCGACCGCGTAATCCATCAACTCGCCCGTGAGTAGCTGTCCATTGTCGTCGAAGACGGCTTCTTCCCACAGCGCCTGCCCTATGCCTTGTGCTACCCCTCCGTGAACCTGCCCATCCACGATCAACGGGTTCAGGATCTTGCCGCAGTCGTCGACCGCGACATACCGTCTGATCGCGATATCGCCCGTATCGCGGTCAATCTCCGTGACCACGATGTGCGCGCCGAATGGGAACGTGAAGTTGGGAGGTTCCCAGAAGCAGGTCGAAACCAAGCCGGGTTCGGAGCCTGCGGGCACCTTCATCGCGCGATAGGCCGCAAATGCGATGTCCTTGAATGAAACGCTCTTCCTGGTCTTGTTGCAAATGCACTGTCCGGCTTCGAGCGATACGTCTTCGGATTCGAGCAGCACCGCGCCCCACTTCTTGATTTTGGTTTTCAGCTCCTGCAGCGCGAAATACAACGCCGTGCCGCCCACAGCGGTAGAGCGGCTGCCGAAAGTTCCGATGCCATACGGCACCAGTGACGTATCGCCGTGCACGACCATAACGTCATCGAGCGGAATTCCGAGCTCGTCGGCGGTAATCTGGGCGAACGTGGTCTCCTCGCCCTGCCCGTGCGGCGAAACGCCGGTGGCCACCGTGACTTTTCCGGAAGGCTCGATCTTGACTTGCGAACTTTCCCATCCGCCGGCCGGAGTCGCGGGCGACGGGCCGAACGCGCAAATCTCGCCATAGGTGGACATGCCGATTCCGAGGAATTTGCCCTGCGTCCTTGCCTCGGCCTGCTCCTTGCGCAGCGCGTCGTAATCGACCATCTCCATCGCCTTTTTGAGCGGCGCCGCGTAGTCGCCCGAGTCGTAGATCAATCCGGTGGCCGTCGGAAATGGGAACTCCTCGTTTTGGACGAAATTCTTCAGCCGGATCTGGGCTGGGTCCATCTTGAGTTCCGCCGCGAGAATGTCCACCATGCGTTCGATGCCGTGCGTGGCTTCTGGACGGCCCGCGCCGCGGTAGGCATCCGTAGCCATACAGTTGGTAAACGCGCCGATCACATCCGCTCGGATAGCTTTGGTGCGGTAGAGTCCCGGCATCATCAACACGCTGAGAGTCGGGATGGCGGGTGTCAACAGCGAAAGGAACGCGCCCAGATCCTGAATGATTTTGAGCTTAATACCAGTAATCTCGCCGTCTTTCTTTGCCGCGATCTCGTAGTAATCAACATGGCCGCGGCCGTGGATGGTGCACAAGAAATTCTCGCGGCGCGATTCGATCCATTTCACCGGCTTATTGATCTTCATCGCAAGGAACGCGAGCAGGATCTCCTCCGCGTAAGTGTCGATCTTGCTGCCGAATCCGCCGCCTACCTCAGGCGCCACTACGCGCAAGCGGTTGTCGTCGAGCCCCAAAATCTGCGCTACGAGCGTTCGGACCAAATGCGGGGCTTGGGTCGAGGTGTAAAGCGTAAGCGCGCGATCCGCCGAGCGGAAATCCGCCACCACCCCGCGAGTCTCCATTGCCATCGGAATCAAGCGCTGGCTGGTGATGCGCTGCTTCACGATGACATCGGCTTCGGCGAACGCCTTATTTACCTCGCCGCCTTCCTGGTGGAACGTGAACGCCGTGTTGTCGGGCCACTGAGGGTGAACCGCGGGCGCGCCTTCGGCGAGCGCCTTCTCCGGATCTGCCACCGCTGGCAGCACGTCGTAGTCGACTTCAATGAGCTCCGCGGCGTCGCGAGCGATATAGCGATCCGTGGCGACCACCACTGCCACCGGGTGTCCCACGAAGTACACGCGGTCCAGGGCGAGCAAATGATGATGCGGCACGCGCAGACCGGGCAGAGCCGCGCCGCAGGGAACGGAGCCGGCGTGCTCGGTATCCTTGCCGGTAAACACGGTTAGCACGCCCTTGCGAGCGAGCGCTGCCTTCACGTCGATCGAACGAATGTTCGCCGCGGCATGAGGGCTGCGTAGGATCGCCGCATAATACATGCCCGGCATCTTGATGTCGTCGACATAAGTGGCAGTGCCGGTAATCAGCCGGGGATCCTCGCGACGCCGGATGCGCTTGCCGATTAACGTCTCAGGTTTGGTGATCGTCGTGGCCATGGTTACTCTCCCGCGACGCGTGCAGCGGCCCGAACTGCGTTGACGATGTGCTGATAACCCGTGCAGCGGCAGATATTGCCTTCGATGCCGTGCCGGATCTCGGCTTCGGTCGGATTCGGATTGCGATCCAGAAGCTGCTTCGAGGTCATGATCATTCCCGGTGTGCAGAAGCCGCACTGGGCTCCGTGTTCGTTCCAGAAAGCCTCTTGCATGGCATGCAGTTTTCCGTTCGCCGCGAGGCCTTCAATCGTTACTAAGTTCGCGCCGTCGGCTTGCACCGCAAACATGGTGCAGCTCTTGACGGCCTGGCCGTTGACTTCGACCGTGCACGCTCCGCACAGCGATGTCTCGCAGCCGATGTGCGGCCCAGTTAGACCCACTACTTCCCGTAAATAGTGGATGAGTAGAAGGCGCGGCTCCACAGTATGTGAATAGCTAGTTCCGTTGATAGTTAAAGTAATCGAATGCGTCATTGTCGTGTATACTTTGCAGCCTTCCCAGAGGGCGTCCGGAGTCCAGGGTCCTTCGAAGATATCAGATCTTCCGTCCGCCAATACCCTCGAGCTAGCCTGAGTTCCGGCAGCCGTGACGGCACCGGTTTCGAGCCCCAACGTTTGGGGCTGGACATTTGACGATCCTAGCGTAAATGTTCCGAACTACGGTTCTCGGCCTGATCCTCGCAGAGCCGCATGTTTGTGCCCTGACGACGGGGCCATGGGGTTATAGAGCAGCTGAAATAGACGCCGATAATGCTTAGGGCTGTATCGGAGGCGACCCCGTCAAAGATCATCGCAGGAGACGGAGTGTTCCGGCGGGGTCGCTTTCGATACAGCGCGATGAGGGGAGCTGCTCGCGTTTGCAGCAGACGCTGCAGCCTATGGGATTTCAATGCAAATCTGAGCGCCAAGGAGCTCTGCAGCGGCGAGGCCTGACGGGTGAGGGTGAAGGCGACGCTCGACGAGAAGATGTATCGGAAAGCCGGAAAGGGGATCAATCAGACGTTTTTTCGTCTCCGGTTGATCGTGCTGGCCGCGCTGACCACGGGCATGAGGATCTCTGAAATCTTCGGTCTGAAGTGGGATGACTTGCTGTACACGGAGGAGTTGATTGCCGTCCGGGCCATGCTGAAGGGCGGCAAGGTCTGTTATGTTCCCATGCCGCAGGAACTCGCGACGGAGTTCAGGCGGTTTCCGGCCGTTTTAGGAGAGGACCGAATCTTTCCTCCCGAGCCGGGCACCAAGCGGGCGCGACACAAGGTGGACGAGAGCTTTGAGACTATCCTAGACCTCGCCGGGATCGCGGAGTTTCGATTTCATGATCTACGGCACACGTTCGCGAGTTGGTCCATGATGAACGGTGGCGACCTGTACGAGCTGGCCAAGATTCCCGATGCCTCGGAGTTTCACCTTGCGCAGGCCGCCCACGGTCTTCATCCACCCGAAGGGCTTCTCCACCCAATACCGTTTGGCCTGACTGATCCGGTAGCCGGGATGCCGCGTGGTGCGCCCGTCGATCGCTCCGCCACTCTTTTTGGCCGCGATGTGCGGAGCCACGTTCATCTCCCGCAGCCGCTCGAC
>JASHRP010000735.1 GCA_030037375.1 Bryobacteraceae bacterium
GCGGAGCTGATTTCGAAAATAGTTCCGTCGATGGAGATGGTCCGTCTTGTGAACTCCGGCACCGAAGCGACCATGAGCGCTCTGCGCCTGGCGCGAGGCTTCACCGGCCGCGACCTCGTCGTCAAATTTGAGGGCTGCTATCACGGCCATGTCGATTCTCTGCTGGTGAAAGCCGGCTCGGGCATGGCGACCCTTGGGATCGCCGATACCGCGGGCGTTCCGCGCGCGTTTGCCGAAACCACCATCGCCTTGCCGTATAACTCCGTCGCTGCGGTCGAGACCGCATTCGCCCAGCGGGGCAGCGAAATCGCGGCGGTGATTGTCGAGCCTGTTGTAGGCAACATGGGCTGCGTTCCGCCAGTTCCCGGATTTCTCGAAGCTCTGCGGGATTTGACCGCTCGTCACGGCGCTCTGTTGATCTTCGATGAGGTGATGACCGGATTCCGCGTTGCCGCCGGAGGCGCGCAGCAGTTGTACGGAATTCAGCCCGATCTCACCACGCTCGGCAAAATTATCGGCGGCGGATTGCCCATCGGCGCTTACGGGGGCCGCGCGGACATCATGCGGAAGATCGCGCCGCTGGGGCCTGTCTATCAGGCGGGCACGCTATCGGGAAATCCTCTGGCGGTCGCAGCCGGTCTCGCGATGCTGCGCCGTATTTCCACCAATCCGGAAATTTACGCAACACTTGAAGCTCGCGCGGCGCAATTGTGCGCCTGGACGCCGCCCGGTGTCGTCATAAACCGCGTTGGATCGATGTTCACGTTCTTTTTCACTCCCGATCCCGTCACCGATTGGGCCTCAGCCAAGAAGTGCGACACCGCGCGCTTCGGGAAGTTTTTCCACTTCCTGTTAGAGCGAGGCGTGTATATCGCCCCTTCCCAGTTCGAAGCCGGGTTCGTTTCGACCGCGCACACGGAGGACGACATCCGTAAGACTACGGACGCCGCCCGCGAATTTTTCGAAACCGCTTAGCTCTTCCCCGCCGAGTACTTCAGCTCCTGCAGCGTCACCTTGCGCGTGTCCGGATTCGGCAGGTGGATCGGGATGATCCGGTCGATGTCCAGGTGCAAGCGCTCGATATTCGCAAGCAGATTAATCTGATACTGGTTCGGATTGGGTACCGGCGCGGTCGGAATCGGATTCAGCACGTTGAACTCGTCCGCCTCCACCAGCACCTTCTGCTTGGGCAGATAAACCATCAGCATCGAATCGTTGTGCATGCTGTTGTCGACCTTATACAGGTCGATCTCATTGCCGCCGCCCATCATCTTCTTCGATTCGCCTACATATTCGACCATCGTTTTCGGCTGCGGGTTCATCATCGAAAGCTTGTCGGGCTGGATGGTGTGCGGATTCGCGAACAGCATCTCGTAATAGCCCTTATTTCCATTGCTGGTAATGATGGTCGCGCCTTCGGCCACGAATGCGCGCAAACCGCCGGAATGATCGAAGTGCGCGTGAGTATTGATCACATATTTGATTGGCTTGCCGGGAACCAGCTTCTTGGCTTCGGTGATGATCTGTTCGGCGCGCATTTCATTCTGGGGGCCTTCGATCACGGTGATGTAGTCGCCCTGGTTAACCACCACGGAAGCATAGCCTCCCGTGATCAGCCATGCGCCGTTACCTAAATCGTCATCGGCCACGACGGCTGGACCGCGCCCGCCGCCCGCTCCACGTCCCCCACCGGGACCGCCACGACCGGCTCCAGCTCCACCGGGCCCGCCGCCTGCTTGCGCGACCTCCGCGCCACCTCCTCCACCCGGTCCGCCTCTTCCGCCGCCGCCCGCGCCACCTCGACCGCCAGCCGCTGCCCCGCCGCCGAATCCGCCGCGTCCGCCGCGCGCCGGAGGCGTCAGATCGACCGGCTCATTCACGCGAGCGTCGACCACTGTCAGCTCAAACAGCTTCGGCGCAGCGGCCTTGGGACCCTGGCGCTCCACCATGTGCGTCGGGAACTTGAATCCCCGAAAATCCTTGTAATTGTCGTAATCCATCGAGAAGACCGCATCGCCGATCGGGTCTTGGCCGGCAATCACGGTCTCGACCCGGTCCACATAGCCCATGTCGTCGATGTAGCCCTTAACCGGCTGCTTGTTGTCGCCGGTGAACGTGAGAACCGTGTACTTCTTGCCCTTCATGGTCTCCGTGGAAACCGTCGCGTTCTTCTCCAGCGCGACCTTCAGGAAACCCTCCGGCAGGAAAATATATTCGAGCTGCGTGTTCCACGGAGCCATCGGCCCGCCCTGAACCACTTGATTGGTAGCCTGGTCCGGCGCAGGATTCGTGGTTCCCGCGCCTCCGCACGATTTGGGATCGCCCTCCTGCCGCGTGAATTGAATGTGCCAGCCGCGCATATCGAGATCGACCTCGCGCACGTAATCGCGATCGCGGTAGTGGCGCCACCAATCGTCGTGCGGATTGCATGGCTGGCCGACAGCGCCGTTCGCGCCGTCCCCGGCGAAGACCAAAGTATGGACGTTCTCCGCGCCCATGGCCTTCATCGACTTGTCGACTACGGTCTTCAAGTCGTCGGCGGCCTGCAACGGCGTTGTCGCAAGCGTCGCACCGGCCACCATAGCCGCGGCCGCCATCCACTTCTTAAACATATTTGCCTCCACCTGTGAGTAAACGGAGATTCGAGAGATCCCGGAGGGTCAGTATACAGCAATCCAGAAGCCTGCGGGGCTTTGTCCAATAGATCAAACGCGCATTTCGGGTTAGTACGCCGCCGCCGCCAGAGCTACGGCGATCAGCTTACAGGCGCTAAGGCGAGGAGTCAGGGTGATCAATGAATTCCCCTAATCGACCCCAGGGCCGCCCCGCCCTCAGAATAACGGCAGGGAGTGCCGATTAGTATCTAGGATGACCACCAGAAGACGAAGCTGGACGCTCAGTTCCAGCCTGGCTGCGGGCTGGCTGGTAGCGGCCTGCGCGTGCGCCCAAACTCCCGACAGTTTTCCTGTGTACGAATCTTGCAGCGGCCCCGCGACGGTCGCGAACGTTCAAGCCGGAGACGCGGTAAAGGTCCATTACCGGATGTCCGCCGGCTCTGGACCTTGCTACGCGGTCACGGTGACCGTGAACGGCAATCGCATTGAGGGATTTCTAAGAGGTACGGATCACCCGGCGATCGCCGCGTTCGACCAGGACGTGCGTTTGCACGCTGCCGCAATACCCGACCCGCCTCCGCCGGAACCACCGAAGGCGGCTGCAAACTCGGCGCCCGCACCGGCCACGGCGGCTGCTCCGAAGCCCGCGCCAGCCGAACCCCCGGCACCCGAGCCGCCGCTCAATTTCGCCGGTTTTCGCGCCGTGGATATCAACGGAAACCGTGTGGATTTGAGCGCGATGCATGCACGCAACGTCGTGGTGTACTTCTGGTCGGCGCGCGATAGGCGCAGCATCAAGAATGCGGACCAGATGGAACTCGTTTACGACGAGTTTCACCCCTTGGGCGTGGACGTGGTCGGCATTGCCTCGGCAGCGAACGCGAACCAGCTACGGCAGGTCAGCCGGGACAACGAGGTTGTGTGGCCTCAGGTTCTGGATTCCGGCGCCATAGCCAGCCGCTATCACGTGAATCCCGCTAATCCGTACCTGCTGCTGGATCAAAGCCGCAAAGTAATCGCAGCCGTGAGCTCCCCCGCGCAGCTTCCGCCGCTTTTGGGACCGCTTACAAAAAACCGGAGGTCCAGATAATGACGCCCGTCCAGCCGTCTCGAAACCGGCGTTCGCTGGCGCGACAGAAGGGGCATGTCGCGGCAGAGATGGCGCTCGGGTTCCTCCCGCTGTTTGCCCTGTTTATCGGAATTCTGGAATTCTCGTTTTCGATTTTTATGCAGTGTTCCTTCCAGGAGGCCACGCGGGACGCCGTGCGCTTCGGCATCACCTACAGTCTGGCCTACAACGGGACCACGTACACCAGTCAAACCGCGGCCATGACCGCGGTGGCGCAGGCGAACGCCTTCGGATTCCTGAGCGCCTCGACCACCTTGGCCGACGGCACCACCGGAGCCAGCAAGATCCAGGTCAATTACTATTTTCCGGACAATCTTTCAACGCCGGCGACGGCTTCAGAGCTTCCTTACACCACCTCGACCACTCCCAGCTACGTGATCACCAACCTCAATCAGACCGGCAATGTAGTGGAAGTGAGGGTTAACGCCTACCCGTGGAACTGGATGGTCCCGTTGCCGAACTTTATGCCCGGCAAGTCGATCAGCCTCTCGGCCTCTTCCCTCGACGTGCTGCAAGGACTGCCCGTGGGCCAGACGACCTATCCTTCGCCGTGAAGGGATTGAAGAAACGGAACAACGCGATGATCAAGACATACATAGCAAAGCGGCGGCGGAAGGGGAGCTTTCTGTTGGAGATGGCAATCGTCTCCTGGGTGCTCCTCTACATGCTGATTGGCTCCTTCCAGATGGGCATGATGCTGATACGCGCGATCCAGGCTGGCGAGGTTTGCCGCAACGGCAACGTGCTGGAAGTCCGAGGCATCGACATGTCCCAAACGCTCAATCAGGAGCTTCTGCTGCGCACGGCGCCATCGCTTGGAATCAATCAGTCCGGCTCATGGCTGCCCAACAACAGCAGCACGGCCAGCGGCTTGGTTGTTTTAAGCCAGGTCTATTACGTGGGACCGCTGGAATGCTCCAATGGCGTCAGCGATTTCGATGGAACCACGGCGACCTGCCCGAACCTGGGTCAGTATGTCATTCGCATGCGGATCAACATCGGCAACACCAATCAAGGCACCAGTTCCGTGGGCAACCCGAGCGACACGCCGCAGTCGAACGGCTTTCTTACCGACGCCCAGGTTTGCAACGACCCCGGCGATATCGCATCCAGCGGTTTCTCGAGCATAGTCACGTTGTCCTCGGACCAATACACCTGGGTCGCCGAGGTGTGGGCCAACAGCAGCGCGTACAACATTTTTCCGTGGTTCCAGTCGCCCACGATTTATATGCGCAATTTGTCTTGAGCTTTTCGTAACGGAGAATCAACCATGCCGCAAACAACTTTGGAACGCATTCGCAGATCGAAGGAAAGAGGCATCGCGGTGTACCTCACCGCGTTCTTTCTGCTGCTTTTGATCCCGGTCGTGGGATTGGCGATCGACGGCGGTTACGCATTCGTGATCCAATCCCGATTAAGTGCCGCGGCCGACTCCGCGGCGCTGGCGGCCGGAAGAGGCATCAACCTCTCCGGAACGGTCGCCCAAGCCCAAACCCAAGCCACCACCCAGGCGACCACCTTCTTCAACGCCGATTTTCCGGTCTCCTACATGAACACGGCCACCACCAACCGCGTCATGACGCCGACGTTCACCGTCAACACGGACTCCGGCGGAAACCCCACCGGGACCTTGACCATCTCCGTGTCCGCGTCCGTGCAGGCGCCCACCTACTTCATGCGCTGGCTCGGCATTCCGTCTTTGACCATCGGGGCGACCGGAACGGCCACCCGCAAGAACCTGGTGATGGAAGTGGTGCTGGACAAGTCCGCTTCCATGGGCACCCGGGACACCGCCACCGGAACCATCCCCGCCAGCATCAACTCCGGCAGTTCTTCCTGCGAAGCCATGGTGTATTCGACCGTCCAGTTCATTAAATACTTCAGCCCGTACGACACGGTCGGCATGATCTCCTTCGACCTGACCGCTTGGGACGACAACGACGCGGGCAACGACGGCAGCTATACCGCCTCCACCAATTACTGGGAATCCGGAGGGGCCGGACTGGCGAACGCGATCTCCCAAATCAATTGCGGCTCGAACACCAACACCACGGCGGCCCTTTACCGCGCCTACCAGGACATCATGACGGTCAACCAAAAGCTTGCCCAAAACGTTATCGTCCTGTTCACCGACGGCGTGCCCAACGCCGTAAATGCATCGTTTCCAGTCCGGACCTATGTCGACTCACGAATGAGTCCTTCCCAGCAAAGTTGCTCCGTCGGGGGCGGCATCACGGCGACCGACGTAAGCAACGGTTGCACTGGCACCTGCGTGGATACGGCGAGCAACGTCTTGTGCACCAGCACCGTGCACGGCGCGACGGCCTGTCCGGGAGGGACCGGTTGCAAATCCGGCAACCAGAGCGCCGGCGGCAGCGCACCCGGCGGCCTTCCCGTATGCACAACCACCGCCGCCACGGTCAATGCCGCAATCGCACAATGGGCCAACTTCAGCGTGTCGGGCGGCCAGAGGGGCGCGGCGAAGATGCTCTCAAGCGACTCCAACCCCAGCTCGCCCTCCGGTTGCCCGGACTACACAACTTACGCCTTCAGCAGCCAGACCATCGCCTACATCCCGAACACGGACTTTTTCGGCAACGCCACTAACACCATTCAAACCGGGGCATCCACCACCGCGACTTCACCGTGGTTCCAGTGGATCTATGGCGACACTAACGCCACCGCCGACCATGTGGATTATCAGTGCGCCCCATCGGGCACCCAGATCACGTCGGGAAATTCATCCTGCAAGAACTTGGGCGGCCTTTGGACCAATTACTCGTCGATAGGCGCAGGCGCCCCCAACAATACCTTCCAGAGCGGACCATACTCGGGCTTTATCCGTCCCGAGACGCCCAACGCCATCGGTACGGCCAGTATGACGGCGGCAACCAACATGGCGTACACGATCCGATCCGACACGAATTACAATCCGATCATCGACGTGGTCTATTTGCAAGGGAACGGGCAGGATCCGGTCGATCGGTCATTCCTGCAACTGGTCTCCAATCAGCAGTATATCCAGCCGATCCTGTACCAAGCGAATCCTCCTTGTCCGGACGGCGCGCTCGCGACCGCCGCGAACGCATCCGGAAACCTCGGCTGCCAGACCAACGGAGCTTTCAACAACCCGTACTACCAAACCAACCAGCAGCAGGGCATCTGGGCCGCGACGGCGAGCACGCTTCAGCTCGAATCCATGTTCCAGCAAATCGCGTCCTCGCTGCTTCGAATCAGTCAATAGTTTCTCGGTGGCAAAACGGGAGCGATCTGCTATTGTTTAAGTAGATTGCTCCCGAAGCTGATTTCGTTCGGAACCTATTACCTTCCCACCTACGGAGTCCTGGTGGCTCTGGGATTCCTGGCCGGTTTGTGGGTCACCGTGCGCCTCGCGCGGCGTAGCGGTCTCAACGCGGAGTTGATCACCAACCTCGCCATTTACTCGGCTTTGGCGGGTCTTCTGGGCGCCAAGCTTTTAATGATCGCGTTCGATTGGCCGGACGTTCAAATCTTCTCGCTCTCCTTTTGGCAGGCTGCGGGCGTGTTCCAGGGCGGATTGGTCCTGGCTCTGATAACCGCGTATTACTACCTGCGTCACAACAAGCTTCCCCTGCTCGAATCCTCTGACGCATTCGCGCCCGGCGTCGCCGTCGGCCACGCGATCGGCCGACTGGGGTGCTTCGCCGCCGGCTGCTGCTGGGGTAAAGTCACGCATCTGCCGTGGGCCGTCACGTTCCACAATCCCGATGCCTGGGCCCTGACCGGAGTCCCGCTCGAAACTCCGCTCCATCCCTCGCAGCTCTACGAGTTCGCGACCGAGGGGCTTCTGTTCGCATTCCTATATTGGCGCTATAACCGCAAGCATGAGCCTGGGCAGATCATCGGACTGTACCTGGTGCTGAGCTCCATCGCGCGATTCCTGATCGAGTTCACCCGCTTCCATGAGCAGGCCCTGCCCTTCGGTCTGCCGCTTTCCATCACCCAGTGGATCGCGATCGCGTTGGCGCTTGCTGGAGCAGTTTTACTGGTCCGTCCCGGCCGGGCCGCCAAGATTTCCGGCCCCGTTCACGCCTAGAATCTTCTACAGATTCAGCCAGTTTCCGCCGTTTAGTTAAGGGTGAGGGTGCGCCGAAGGCAACGCGGCTTCGTATTGATCGCGATGTCCGCAACCATGCTTCTACTGCTCGGAATGATCGGCATGGCCTTCGATGTCGGCCGCATCTACATCGCTCACAATGAGGCGCAGGTATTTGCGGACTCCGCCGCGATGACCGCCGCCACGCGGCTCGACGGCACCCAGGCCGGAATCGGCCGCGCACGCGATGCGGTTGCCCATCTGCCGATGCGTTGGAACCTCGGCACTCAGCCATTCACTGGCATCATCGTCGAGTTCAGCGCCGACGGCTCCAAATGGGATCGCGACCCCAAGGACGCCTCGCAACTCACCCAGGTTCGCGTGACCGCGCCCGCCAACGGCGTCGATATTGTCTTCCTCCGCTCCGTTGGAGCGCCGAAATCCATAACGGTCCCGGCCGCGAGCATCGCCCAGACCAATCCGGTGAGGTTGATCGAATGAAGCGCGCGAAGGCACGAGGCCACGCTATGCTGGAGCTCGCGCTTTCCGCGAGCGTCATGATGGCCTGCCTCGCCGCCACTTTCCAATTCGGATACACCTTTTATATTTACGATCAGCTCGTCAGTGCCGTGGGAAACGGCGCGCGCTACGCGGCATCCAGAACCTATCGCTCCGCATCCCCTGCCGACCTCGAAAGAAGCCGCACGGCAATTCGCAATCTGGTGGTCTACGGCGATTCCCGCCCCGCCGCGGACGCAGTTTCGTTAACTCCCGGATTGAAACCGGAGAACGTGCAGGTTGCGTGGGTGATGGACGAAACCGGCAAACCCTCCGCCGTCGATGTGACCATCGTCAATTACTCCGTCGGCGCGATCTTCGGTGCGTTCAAGATCGACCATCGCCCCTTCGCCGAGTTTCCTTACATCGGCCGCTACGCCCCCTCGGAGTCGGAACCGTGAAAAACGAACGTGGCCAAACTCTGGTCGAAGCCGCGCTTGTTTTATTCGTGTTTCTGAGCCTGATCCTCGGAGTCACCGATTGCGCGCAGGTGCTGTTCGCGCATCAATCGCTGGTTGAACGAGTCCGTTCCGCCGCGCGATGGGGATCGGTCCATGACTGGCAGGGACCCGACCCGATCGTCAACCTCGTCTTGTACGGTCAGATCCAGGAACCCGCTCGCGCCCAATCCGGATTTCTCGGCATGACGCCAGCCAACGTTCGCGTCACCTATCGTCCCGCAACGCCGGACCGCCCCGATGACCAGACGCTCTCCGTCGCCATCGTAAATTTTCAATCGCACCTGTATTCGCCATTCCTAGCTCGAGCGCTGGTCAGCCCCCGCCCCGTAATGGTCAGCGTTCCCGCACGCTGACAAGCTGACTATACTATTAGTCATGCGGCCCGCCGCAGCGTCGTTTGTGCTCCTCTCCGCTGCCGTGCTCGCGCAGAACCGGCCCGAAAGCCTGCCCCGGACCTTCGAGATATTTCGATCCTTTCCGTACACGCTTGCCAACGCCCCCGTCTCGAACGCCGAACGGGACGAGATCTATCAAGCGATCGACACCAAGGGCGTGCACGAGTCCTTCACCGATCAACAAAGAGATAAGGAACGGAAGGAATTACTCGATTCTCCGGTGGGACCGGTCGCCCTCGCTCTCGACGGCAGCGAACAGATCTTCGTCAGAGAGCCACAGTCATTCTGCGGCGCCGCGAACTGCGGCTTTTTCATCTTTGTGCGCGAAGCCGGTCACGCTCGCTCCGTTTTCGATTCCTTCGGTACGGGGCTGACCGTTGGACCTACATCGCACAAAGGATTCCGCGATCTTTCAACCAGCATTCATTGGAGCGCGTTTGAACGCGAAGATCGCGAATACCAATGGAACGGTTCTGAATATATCGAAACCCAATGCCACCGCATCGTCTATCCGCGCCCGGATGAACCCGGCGGCAACGGCCCCGGTGCTCCAACTCCCGCCATCGCCGATTGCCCCGGTGACGGACCGCCAGTAAAGATACTCGTTCAACCCCAACGCTTACCCGGCCCCGGCTTAAAATAAGCAATTGGCCACTATAAAACCGTTCCAACCGTATCGCTACTCAGCGAAAGCAGGCGATCCAGCGAAGCTCGTCACGCAGCCCTACGACAA
>JASHRP010000736.1 GCA_030037375.1 Bryobacteraceae bacterium
ATTACCCTCGCGCTGACCGGCATTTCCTACTGGCCGTACGTCGTCTTACGCGCATCCACGCCCGTTCCGTCGAACAGCCGGTGAATCTGGATGACGGCGACGACGTCTACAATTGGCCATGGCTCTACGCGGTTCGCCCCGGCGAATGGAACCTCACTGACTCGCAGGCGGCCAAGCTTCGCGATTATCTGCTGCGCGGCGGCTTCTTCATGGCCGACGACTTCTGGGGATCGAACGAGTGGGAAATCTTCATGGCCAGCATGCGCCGCGTCTTCCCTGATCGCCAACCGGTGGACCTTCAGAACAGCGACCAAATCTTTCACACTATCTACGACCTGAATGAGCGTTATCGCGTAGTGGGCCAGTGGGGATTATACGGACCCGGCTACCAGTACGATGGCGTCACGCCGGTCTGGCGCGGAATCTACGACGACAAAGGCCGCATCATGGTCGCCATCGTCGAGAACTCCGATCTAGGCGATTCGTGGGAGTGGGCAGATTCGCCTCAGTACCCGGAGAAATACTCGGCCCTGGGAATCAGGATCGGTCTTAACTACGTGATGTACGCTATGACGCACTAAGGCATCGATAAGACGCAGCGCGTCGCACGACCCAAGACTGGGTGACAAGGCCCACCAAGCCTAAGCGTACTACGGCCTGTGGGAATATAAGCCCATTCTTTTGCTCGTTCGGACAATTGGCGCCACTCGTGCCATGTTTTTGCCATGACACCATCGGCAACCGGCCCGCTTTCCGCTGAGCAAACGACAAGGATAGTGCGCGACCTATTTGGGTGCTGGGCAGATGTTTTCGAACTTCGGTCCTGGCGCAGAGTTGATCCGATCGCGTATCTGTTGCTGCCGGCGTTCACGGCCATGCTCGCGCAGCCGATTGTTTATGGATCGCTCGGCTTAAGCATTGTCAGATTCGTGACGCCGACCCGGTAGCATCCAGCCCAGTTTCATGACTTGCGCTTCGCCTTTTTTGCCGAAGGAATATTGCCGCACGCGGCGGTGAGCGCTTCATGAACTGATTCTTCTCTCGCTCGCGACAGGCGCACGTTCGTCGCGCCCTTCACGCCCCAGGCTCCTTTGACAGGTACGAACGCATCGGGCTCCGATTGCAAGAAGCCGCGTTGTTGCTCAGGTGTCAGTTTCACCATCGCCCAGGATCTATCGGGATAACCGAGGGTCGCGAAGATCTTCCCGCGAATCCGGAAGTCCGGATGTCCCATATGTGAGCCCTCGGAGGCTCCCGCGATCGACAGGGCGAATTTTCGAAAGTCCTCTTGAGTCACTTCATTTCCCGCCCGCCAGCTTGGGCGTGAGCATCCATTTGAGGACGCCGCGCGGCGGGCCTTCCCGCTCCTGAACGTCGACGCGGATCAGCCCAGCCTTTTTGAAATCGATCGCCACGGGAGCTTCCAGCAGGAATGCCGCGAATCGGCTTAGATGCGGCTCATGACCGACAATCATGACCTCCTTTAGCGGCCGAAGCGAGCGAATCTCGCCCCAGATATGCGAAGGCAACATGTCCGGCAACAGAGACCGGGTCTCGATCAACTGGCTGCAGCCGAAGGCCTCGCTGGCCGCCTGCGCGGTTTCGATCGCGCGCGTCCAAGGGCTTGAAAGAATCACTTCGGGCTCGACGCCCGCCGCTTTCGCGAGCTTTAGCACTGCGCGCAGTTCGCGTTTCCCCTCGGACGTGAGGCGGCGCGCGGCCTCGGCCACTCCAGGTCCTCGAGCCTCCGCTTCGGCATGGCGCAGAATACAAATTTTCATTTGGTTTTCCGAGGCACTCCCTTCCGGCCGAAATGGGCTCGCCAGTACGCTCGAAACTCGCCTGCGCGCTTGGCGGCAAGGCGATTCAGCGCCGCTTTGATCCGGCGCCGCTCCGCTTCATCCACTTTCATTTCTCCAATCAGGTCGCCGATGGTCACGCAATCGTTGATCGCTCCCAGCCGGTCCTGCAAGGCCCGCAACCGTTCGATCTGGGCGGCGGGCGCTCCAAGTATCTCTGACGCGTAGCGGGTCTTTTTCACCAGGAGCCGGAACTTGTGCATCCGTGGGTAAGGAGCGCCGGCGCGCGCCGCTGCCGCGCCCGTTTGCAAGAACTGGCCATCCAGTTCCGGCAGAGCTAGCGCGACACCCGGCCCGATTTCCGCCTTTAACCAATCCCGCCAACGATGCATGTGCGACCGGACCCGCCAATCTTTGAGCGTCGCGGCTAGCTCGCGTGCGGCCCCGGCACGGTGTTTTTTGAATTCGCGCTTCAACTCGCGCCCGGCCGGCGCGCCCGCGGCGTTCAGCACCTCGAGCGCGATATCGCAGTTGCGCGCCCCTCCGCACAAATCCATAAGCCCGCGCAGTCCCCGGCGCATTTTGCGGGCTCGGTCGAAATACGCGGCATACACTCGCAAAACTTGTTTAAACCGGCGGATCGCCACGCGCAGGTCGTGGACTGGCTTGGGCTTATCCGGGTTCTTCGAGGCTGCTCGAAGAGCTGCGCGCAAAGTCGTGAGGCTTTCTCGCGCTTTTGCCTCTGCCTGACGGTGGGAAGCCGGCGGATTCCGCGTCATCTCTTCCCTCGAATTGTCAACTGCCGTCCGTAAACTTCGTGAAACACCGTGGCCGTGCGCGAGGCGTGCCACTGCTCGATGTCGGTGTCGCGGTCGGAGATCAGCCGCAACTCCACCGTGCGATCCTGGATGGAAATCTCAACGTGCTCGACTTTCTGCTCCTGGCTCTGGTCCAGCGCCACGGCGATCCGCAGGAGCGGCGCAAGTAAAACGATCGCGTTCCGCATCTCCGGATCCATCACTTGAAAATCGGCGTGCGAGGGTTGCGGCATGGACTTGCGGTGGTAGCGGCTCAGATTCGCGATTCCTAGCCGCTCATGATCGGTGAAGCCTGCCATATCGGCATTGAGGATCAAATACAGCGAATGCTTATGATGGTTCCGCTCGTTGACGTAGTGGCCGATGTTGAAAAGGTACGCAGCGGCTTCGAGGATGCGCCCGTACGATGGCGTCAGGCGATGCAGCGGATGCAGCCCTTCAAATAACATCGCCGCGAGTTGCGCGACCTTTCGCGCGTGGTTCGCCGAAGTGCCATAACGCCGGCCCAGCGCGCGCACTACGCGGCGTTCGTCTGAGTCGAGGTGATCCGGCTCCCGTCCTACGCGCCGGTGCAGCAGGTCCGCGATAATTCCGTCGCGAACTCCGGCGGTCGAGTAGTACAGCCGCGGAATCGCCAGGTTGCTCATTACTTCGTTCAGCACGGCTACGCCGGCGACGATGATCTCCGCGCGTTTCGGACCGATCCCCGTGACGTGGCGGCGCGATTCCAAATCGAGCCGCGACACGTCAAGGTACAGCCGCCGAATCTGCGCGGCGGATGCGAGAAACCGGTCCGCCATGGCGCGCTTGGCCCGGCGCACTTTATTGGCGGCGCAAACCGCGGCCGCGGCTGTCGCCGAAGTCGCTACCATACGTTCGATGCTCGCCGCGCCGATTCGTTCCACGGCTCCCGCGATGCGCTCCTGAATGTATTTCTCTAATCGGGCGAGCTCACGTGGGTCCGGAGGATCGGACTTCAGGAACATTTCGGTGAGCCGCACCGCGCCCAGCGGCCGTGAGAAGGCGTCGATCAT
>JASHRP010000737.1 GCA_030037375.1 Bryobacteraceae bacterium
GGTCCGATCCGGAAGTGAACCAGCAAGTCTGGCAATCGCGAATCTGCTGCGGCGTGGTAAATCGCGGGATTGCGATGTACCAAAACAGGATCATCGCGCCGGCCGTGGATGGCAGATTGCGCGCGCTCGACATGGCGACCGGCAAGATCCTTTGGGAAACGCGCGTTTCTCCGGAGAACATGCCGTACACGATCACCATGGCACCCCGCGTGATCAAGGGCGGAAGGGTGGTCATCGGCGTCAGCGGAGGCGAGTACGCGATCCGCGGATTCTTCGCAGCCTTCGACGTGAACACCGGCAAGCAAGCCTGGAAGTTCTATACCGTTCCCGGCGATCCTTCTAAGCCCTTCGAACAGCCGGAGCTCGCCGCGGCGGCGAAGACTTGGAGCAAGGAGTGGTGGAAAATCGGCGGCGGCGCTGCGGTATGGAACGGCTTCGCTTACGATGCCGACACCGACACCGTTTACGTGGGGACCGGGCAGCCCGGACCCTGGACCGATTTCTCGCGCGGCCCCGGCGACAATCTTTTCGCCAATTGCATCCTTGCAGTGAAGGGAGCAACAGGCAAACTGGCTTGGTATTACCAGGAGGTCCCTGGCGACGACTGGGACTACGATTCCATCGCGGATTTAATGCTGGTGGATCTGAAGATCGGCGGCAAGACCCGCAAAGTCATCATGCATTCGCCCAAGGACGGATTTTTCTATGTTCTCGATCGGGGCACGGGCGAGTTGATCTCGGCCGATCCGATCACCAAGATCACCTGGGCGACAGGGATCGATTTGAAGACGGGCAAGCCGCAGGTGAATCCCGTCGCTCGCTATGGGAAGGATACGGTTCGCGTGATGCCCGGCCCTTCCGGCGGGCACGTTTGGCCACCGTGGTCGTACAGCCCGATGACTGGGCTGGTCTACATTCCCGGAACAGCGGGCGGGAGCTACAACTATGCGGCCGATCCTGACTTCGTTCCGCAAAACCCCGATGTCGGCCCGACCGGCCGCGGTATCCAGCAAATGGGCACTGGCCGGGGAGCCGGAGGCGGGCAACTCGGCCGGGGCGGCGCCGCGGCGGCGGGCGGGAACGTCGGGCGGGGCGCGGCGCCGGATGCTCTCCCGGACGCAGTGGCGGCGGCGACTCCTCAGGCCGGACCAGGTCGAGGAGGACGCGGGGGCGGTCCAACTCCGATCGATATCCCGAATCCCATCGGTCCCGATGGTCCCACAGGCAACGTGCTCTACGCTTGGGACCCGGTCGCAAAGAAGGAACGCTGGCGCGTAGCTGGAGCCGGAGCCGGGCCGTTCGCGGGCGGGACACTGGCAACCGCCGGCAATCTCGTGTTCGACTCCGTGAATGACCGGCTGATGATCTTCCGCGCGGACACCGGAGAAAAGCTGACTGAGCTCAACCTTGGCATCACGCAAATGGGTCCGCCGATCAGCTTTGTGATCGACGGCAAGCAGTACATCAGCGTGACTGGCGCTCCCGGCTCGGGCGGTGGCGCTTTTGGCGGGGGCGGAAGAGGCGGAGGGGCAACCGAGACAGCCAACAACGCGAAGGGCGGAGCTCCGGCCAACGCGCAAGCCGCACCTCGTTCTCCGGCTAAGCTTTGGGTGTTCGCGCTCGACGGAAAGATGCCACTGCCGGGAGCGCAGAGCAACTAGTCCGCGCTCGGCGCTAAGTATGAAGTTGGCTACCGTCCTCCCGGACCTTCGTGCCCTCGTGGATCATGCATGGCGGTGCCACGGAACGCCGCCCGATTCGGCCTGGGAGCTTCGCCTCGCGCCGGCAACGGCCCGCGATAGCCCTTCCGGTAGTCGAGGGCATGATCGACGTGCCCGTAGAAGTGGTCCGGTCCGTGATACCAGGGCCCCGCACCGATGAAAACGCCGCCTGAGAACCACTCCGGCCCGTAATATCCGTCCGGGGCGCAGTTGTAAGGAGGCGCCTCGTAATAGCCGTAGGGACAAACCGGCGGGCCTCCAATCGCGACGCCGACATGCGCCGGCCCGCAGCTAATCGTCAGAAGAGAACAGCCAAACGTCAGAAGACCAAATAGAATCGAAGTTCGCACACACCCTCCCGAAGGGGGGACGGCGGTGCAAAAGCGAATGTTTCAGTCCGGCTCTTGCTTGCAAAGGGCATATGCTACGCAAGCCCGAATGGGCGGATGCTCTTACTTCGTCCGGTAAGCCTCTCGCGCGACTTCCGCGTACGGTACCGGCGCGACTGTAGCCCGGATCTCGGTTTGGACGTGCGCCTCGACGGTCGGCCTTGAACCGGTGTCCGGCTGCTCACCCCAGACAAACGTGACCTCGTTGCCGTTCTCGGCGTGTTCGTTGTCCAGGATCGCCAGCGTCAGCATCTTGCCTTCGTTGGAGCTGTAGCCGACCCACGTCGAGATGCCGATTGTCCTGCCGTTCTTGGTCACCCTGTCGTAGGGCCACGTCGCATAAACGGCCGATGGAAAATCGATGTACTTTGCCCGGTTACCCTTGGTAAACATCGTCCCCATGACTTTCATCACGTCGTCTGAGTTGAGGGCCAGGGTCACTTTCTTGCGCTTCGGATTCTTCGAGATTTTCTCCAGTGCGTCCCGGCCCACGAAATCATGGTCGAATTTGACCATGGTTCCGTAGCCGAGATCATACGGTGTGAGGTAGTAGTCCTCGATGTTCTCCGAATAGAAGCTTCCGCCAAGTGAGGCGACGCCCTCCCAGGTGGTGGAGGGAAGCCACTCGCGATAGGCCTTCATTTTCGGGCTTGTGTAGATCGCGGGGAGCGGGGAAGGAATCCAACCGGATTCCAGGGTGTTTGAAGAATATGCTCGCGCGCCCACCAGCCGTAATCCAAACTCTCGTCCGGCTTCCACGATTACTTCCTTGACGGCGTCGCCTTCCGCCCAGGGACCGAATAACTCGAATCCTGGCTGGCCGACCATTCCGTGACGCAGTCCGCGAACCCGTTTCCCCGCGATGGTGAAGTCGTGCATGTGGAAGAACTTGACTTCCGGCACGGCGCCGCCAATCAGCTTTTCCATCAGCTTTCCGGCGGTCGGACCTTGAATCTGGAATCGGTAGGTCTTCCGGATGACGGAGCCGCCGGGCGCCGCCGACCGCTCATCACGCGTACACTTCGCGTCGTACCCGCCCGTCTCGCAGTGGTATTGAACCCAATTATGCACGGCCGGACGACCCACCAGATTAAACACGTTCTCTTGGAGGCCGAACAGAATGACGTCCCCGATTACGTAGCCTTCCGGGTTGCACGGCGCGAACTGTTTCGCCTTGTTGGGACCAAAGTTCTTGAACGAGTTTGTACCCAGATCCGAGAGCAGCTTCAGTGCATCCGGACCCTCCACGGTCATATCCGTCATGTGATACGACTGGTTAAAAAGCACGCACGCCTTCTGCCAAGCGTGTTGCTCATCGCGCCAATTCGTATACTCGGGCGGCACCACAGGGTAGACATGCGGCCCCATTTGCGAATTCCGCAATAGTTTAACCGCGCTGCCCGCCTTCTGAATTGCCTGTTCCAAACTCTCACGACTCATGGATGGTCCAATACCTCTTCTTCTAAATACACACCAGATCTGGGATTTGTTCCAAACTTGCTAGCGTAGCGCCGGCTTTGCGCCAACGCATGTTTTTGCGCGGTGAAAAACCGCGGACTACTTTCCAACCAGGTGTTGAACGTCCCTGTTGTTTTCCTGGCAGATGTATTCGATCAACTCACCTTTGAGCTGCGTCGGGTGAGTGGTGAAAGTCCAGTCCTTTGAAAAAGCGCCGGGATCGTGAATGGTGTGGACAATCTCCATGTGACCCTCGTCGATGCGCTTGAACCGCTCGGTAACCACCATGTCCTTGGTGTGTGGGATACCGGACTCATCCAGCCAAGTCTTGTCGGTCTGGCCAACGGTTTCGACGTCCAGAGTGTCGTTATCCACCCAGTGGCCGATGGAATCGCCCAGCCATGTCTCGACAGCATTTGGATCGTGTTTGCGGCCATCGAGGAAGATTTTGCGCCAGATATGCGCTCCGCCCTCGTACACAATGATGATCTGCTTGTCGTTCTGCATCATTGTCCAGGGATATGGCGTGGTGCTCATCCGCGGCACGCCCGGAGGCAGGCAATATCCTTCGGGATCATCCTTGGAAAGAGCATCCTTACGCTGGTGGTACAACTTCTCGGCCCAAGGCAGCATCGGAACTTCGACGCCCGATCCCACCATGTCGACGTTCTGCTGAATGGCGTTGGGCGTCCAGTTGCCGGAGAAATCGACTTTGCCGTCGGGCATGCGCGGCGCAGGGCCCTTGGGAGCGGTATCCTTCGGCGCGCCCCTGCCGCCTCTCCCGAATCCGCCCTTGCCGCCGCCTTTGCCTTGCTCCGGAGCGGGAGCTTTTCCGTCGGATTGCGCCGCGGGCTGTTGCGCGATCACCGGCAGCAGCGCCCACAGGGCGGAAGCGGCGAGCGTGGCCATGATGGAACTGATCTTGATCTTGTTCATAAAACTCCTGAGCGAGAGGCCCCTTTGAGAGATAAAGTTAAGAATATCCCGCGAGGAAACGCTTCGTCGATAGCGGCGCGTTGATACGGAGGATCATGCGCGTTGATATCGCGCGGGCGATTACCACGCGGAGCGCGATGGGCTGACGCATTACTTCTTCACGTCCTTACCCGCTTGCGCTTCCTCCAGATAATCGTGGCATTCGTACTCGTACAACTGGAAGTCCTTCTCCGTATGCCGGTACAGCGGCATGCTGATCTTCCACGGCCGCGTGTACACTTTCGGATCCTCGATGGTCGCCTCGTATTGCAGGATGTCCGGGCCGGTGCGGGTGTAGCGCTCGGTCACCTTCGTCGCGTCGCTATGAAAATCGCCGGAGAGATCCAGCCAGGTTTGCTCATTCAGATCCGCGACGTCGACCACCAGCGTGTCGCCGTCCCAATGCCCGCGGGAATCTCCCATCCAAAAGTCGATGTCTTCCAGGTGCTTGCTGCCGTCCAGGGGAATCGTCCGAGTGGCGTGGTCGTATTCGTAGGCGATGGCAACGAATTTCGGGGTCTGGAAGATTTGGAAGGGAAACGGCAGGTAGTTGATGCGCGGAACTCCAGCTAGAAAGCATTTACCGAGCGGGTCAGCCGTGGCGCGATTTTTGTAATTCTCGTCGCGCTTTTTGAGCGCCTCAGGCCGGTATGGAATTTTTCCGTCCGCGGGGTCCACGATGACGCCGCGGCCAGCTGCGATGCCCCAGGACGCGCCATGGTCCTCCACGCTTGCCGCAGCGGTGTTCCGGACCTGCCAGATACCTTGCAAATCAGGTTTGCCGTCAGCCGTCCGTGGAACCTGCGCTGCCGCGCTGACGGCGAACAAGGCCGCCGCGGCGAACGGAATCGCGATCGATCGCATCACTTCTTCGTGTCGGGGGCGCTGTCGGTCGCTGTACCGGCGAACATCCGTTTCCCATCGGCGGTCACGACCGTTCGGGCGTTCATGGTACTGGAGTTGTCCTTGGCCTGGAACCCTTCGACCGTAACCTCATCGCCTTCCTTCAAGCTGGTCTTTCTCCAGCCCTGCCGGTAAAGTCCGTTGGGCGGCGCGGTCTCGCAGTTCCACTCCACGACCTTGCCGTCATCGCCCTTGACCGCGACGTGCAGCCAGGAATGCGGATTGACCCAATCCATCTTGACCACCGTTCCCTTGATGGTGATGGGTTTGCTCGAATCGTATTCCGCGGCAAAGGAGTGATGCGCCAAGGCGGGAACTCCGCTGAGCAAGGCGAGCGCGCTCAGCGCCGCGACTGTGATTGATTTCTTCATGTGCTCTCTCAGCCTCTCTCTAATGACAGCCGTAGCTGTGGTGGTGCAAGCTCAGTTCATGGAACGTCTTGGCCATGTCTTTTCGTATACCAGCATACTGCATCGATCAAGAAGTTAAGAACAGGTCAGCCATTACCGTTCGCAGCCACCGGGTCGCAGGATCCTGGCTATACCTTTCGTGCCAATGCTGCATGATGTAGTAGGGCGGAACGTCGAAAGGCAACGGCAGGACTTTGATGTTCCCCGGACCCGCCAAGTGCCGTCCGAGCTGCTCCGGAAGGGTGACGATGTAATCGTTGGTGGTAATGATCGTCGCGATTCCGAGGAAGCTTGGCACCGTAAGCCCGACGCATCTGCGAATCTTCTTCGCCTCCAGCGTCTTTTCGACGATTCCGTGGCCGGTACCCGAGGTCGCGATTGCCAGATGCGATTCCGATTCGAATTGCTTCACGGTCAGGGTTTTGTCGATCCTCGGATGGTCCTTCCTGACCGCGCAAACAAAACGCTCCTTGAACAACCGCTGCTGGCAGAACCCCGCTCCCATTGGCAGGATGAAGCCCACGGCCAAGTCGAGCTCGCCCGATTCGAGCAGCTTGGGCGTGTCCGGACAGATTCTGGCGAGGTGAATTCCCACCGATGGCGCGATCTTCTTCAACCGCTGCATCAGCTTCGGCAGAAGGGTCACCTGCGCGATGTCCGTGGATTGCAGCCGGAAGACGCGTTCCGAGGCCAGCGGATCGAATACGACGTGATGGTCGAGCGCGCTCTGCAGCAAACTCTCGGCCTTCTGAAGCATGCAGATCAGCTCGGTTGCGTGCGGCGTGGGCTCCATCCCGGAGGAGGTTCGAACGAACAACGGATCGTTGAAGTGTTTGCGGAGCTTCGCCAAGCTCATGCTGATGGTGGACTGGCTTAACTCCAGCCGTTCCGCGGCTTGCGAAACGCTCCGGGTTCTGTGCAGCTCGCCGATGACCGCAAGCAGCTTGAGATCAATATTGGTCACAGCCGCTGCCCCC
>JASHRP010000738.1 GCA_030037375.1 Bryobacteraceae bacterium
CGAATCACGTTATTTACGGAATCGGCGATGTAGATATTGCCCGAAGCGTCCACCAACACGCCGGCCGGGTTGTTCAACTCAGCCGATGTCCCTTGGCCGTTGTCGCCGGTGTAGCCGGCAGTGCCGTTTCCGACCGGTGTGGAGATATTTCCGGTGGAGGAGGCAACCAGGCGAATTCGCTCATTGAGCTGGTCGGCTATGTACAGCGAGTGTCCGCTATCCAACGCCAAACCGACCGGGCCGTTAAGTTCGGCTGCCGTGGCTGCGGCGCCATCGCCCGCGTAGCCGGGTGTGTTGTTGCCCACGACGGTGGACGCGACATACAACGATTGAGCTTCAACGGCGCTGGCCGCCAGCCACACGGTCATTGCCAAAGCTTTGGAAACAAAAAGCAGATTGAACTTCATTGGATAACGGATCATTCGCCTGGCTGAAGCGTACTTCTCTTGAGACGGGGCGATAGGAGGCGCGGTTTCACGCGTGGGACTCCGGCAAGAGAGGACGGGATCGAGCTATGCAGGCGCAATATACGATAATACGTCGAAAAGCGCCCGCCGCGTCCGAGCCTACTTTTGCTGAAGACCGTGCATGACCATTTTGGCTATCCCAAGACCGCCGTTGTTGGCGAGAACCTGGGCAAACTGCTGTCCGGCGACATCGAACATGGTGTCGGCGGAGGAGTCTTGTTCATCGTCAAGTGAGCCGGAACTGGACTCGTGAGCTGTGCGCAACATCTGGGCGATCAAAAGGGCTTCAAACTGCTTGGCCGCTTCGGCCGCGTTCTTAGGCGCAGGCTGGGTCTGCGCCGGCGGTGCTGTCACGTCTAGGAAAGAAGAAATTGTGCTAGCCATCACAGCACCCCGTTACAGGACTTCGATGTCCGCGTCGAGCGCCCCGGCCGCGCGCATGCTTTCGAGGATGGTGATGATATCGCGAGGCGTCGAGCCAATTCCTTGCAGCGCCCGAACCAGTTGCTCCACGGTCGCCCCTTTTTCTAGAGTCACGTTCTTGGCCTTCTCTTCCTTGGCGTTCAGTTTGACCTGCGGAACCACGACGGTCTCGCCCGAGGACAGCGGCGCGGGTTGCGACGCTTCAAGGGTCGTCCGCACTTCCACGGTCAGCGAGCCGTGGAGGATCGAAACCGGCGTAATTCTCACATCTTTGCCCAGCACGAGCGTCCCGGTCTTCTCATTGATAACGACCTTCTCGCGGCGGTCAGGCTCGACCGTCAGGCTTTCCATCTCAGCCACGAATTCGACGGAACGGGAAGCGTAAGCTTCGGGGATGGTGACGACGACCACGGCGGCGCTTTCCGCTTCCGCAATTGGGTCCGCGCCGGGGGCGAAATGGTGGTTCAAGACGTCAACGATGCGCGCGGCCGTGCTGAAATCAGCTTCATTCAACTGCAACCGCAGTTTCGATGTGGGCTCGACCGAGGGCGGGGCCTTTTCCACGATGGCCCCTCCGGGAATCCGGCCGACAGTCGGATGATTCACGGTTTCCAGGTTTTTGCCGCTTCCGCCGCTGGCCAGATACCCGCCGAGTATCAAACTACCCTGCGCAACCGCGTAGGTTTGGCCGTCCGCGGCCTTCAGCGGCGTCAGCAGCAGCAAGCCGCCTTGCAGGCTGGTGGCGTCGCCGATCGCTCCCGCAGTGATGTCGATATGCGTGCCCGGCTGCGCGAAAGGCGGCAGCGTCGCGGTGACGATCACGGACGCGATGTTCCGCACCGCGATCACCGACGGATTTACGATCAGGCCCATCCGCCGCAGCATGTTGGTCAGCTCTTGCAACGGAAACATCGTCTGCGCTTTGTCGCCAGTCCGGTTCAGACCTACAACCAGGCCGGATCCGATTAACTGGTTGTCGCGCACGCCTTCAATCGACGTAATCTCTTTGAGACGCGTCCCGGTCCTTTCAGTAGTGCCGGCGAGCAGCGCCGCCGCCAACAGAGCCAACCCGCACAGCGTTTTCATCTTGAACCCTCAGAACGGCAACAGGCCCAGCAACAGGCGATACAAGAAATGCGGACGCCGGATGGCATCGCCGACAACCCCCTTGCCGTCGATTTGGATACTCATGTTGGCAACCTGATTAGAGCTGATGGTATTCGCCGTGGTCAGATCGATCGGACGGATCACTCCACGAAGAGTGATTGTTTGCTTTTCCGAGTTCACACCGATGTGCTTGGTGCCCTCGACCACCAGCGATCCGGTGGACGTCACTTCAATCACGCGAGCCGAGATCGTGGTCGAGATGGTCATGTTTCGCGCGGTCTGTCCCGTTCCCGCCAGCTCAACATCGCCCGACGTGCCCAGCAAGTTCGCCAATCTCGCGCTGGCGTTCGGGAACAAGGAGGAGGAGGCGCTGGATGACACGCTCGTCTTGCGCGAGGTAGTGCTATTGCCGGAAGCCAGCGCGGAAGCCGTATCGTTCACGAGAATCGTGATCAAATCGCCGACCTGGGCGGCATCGCCGTCGCGCGTGAAGTCCACCAAACGTCCTCCCGCTACGAACAAAGATCCGGTCGATTGCGCGGCCGCGAACACAGGGAGTGCCAATAGCATCAGATATCTCATTTGTTAACGACGACCTTTCCTTGATCTTCCACGCGCGCCACGAAGCGATTGCCGTTTTCCGGATTGAGAACGATTACCGTATCGCCTGGACGGCCAGAGGACTCCGCTTCCGATTCGAATTTAAGCAACACGCCGCCTGAGGAAACCGTGACCGCGACTTTGTCGCCGCGGTGCACCGACAAGGGGCGCAGCAGGTTTGAGGGTGCGCTTGCCGCGTGGACCGGCTTCGCACTGCGCTCGAAACACACCGCCGGCGGGGCGGTGGCAAGCTCGATTCCATGACTGTGGGCCAGTTTCAGCAAGTCCGCCGGGTGAAAAATTCGTTGGATTCCGGGAAGCGGCGAGATCGCGATCTCTCCGGCCGGATCGAGCGCCGCAAATGCCGGCGCCGCGGCCGCGAGATCCGCGCCTCGAATGTGATCGCCATCCACTACCTGGCACGCAAAGGCGCCGGGACCGAGTAAAACGAACGTCCCGAGCAAAACCAAGATCAGGATCGGCTTCATCGCGTCAGACCGTTTACTTGCGAAAGCATGTCGTCCGCGGCTTTGACCACTTTGCTGTTGGCCTCGAAGGCTCGCTGGCTGGAGATCATGTTGATGAACTCCTCGACAACGCTAACGTTCGAATCTTCGATGTAGCCTTGCTGCAAAGTGCCGAGGCCGTCCGAGCCGCCAGGAACGCCCACCGTGGGATTGCCGCTGGCGTCGGTGGGTAGAAAGAGGCCGTTGCCGATACTATTCAAACCACCCGGGTTCGGGAAGCTTGCAAGCTGGATCTGCCCGAGCACCGAAGCAGCGGTTTGA
>JASHRP010000739.1 GCA_030037375.1 Bryobacteraceae bacterium
GTGCTCTTTCTTCAGGCGAGTTTCGTAATAATGCTGGTCGCCTTGGAAATGGGCGAGATCGAGCTCGTCCACCAGGCCGCCTTCCTTGAGCAGCTTCAACGTCCGGTAGACCGTGACGCGATTGAGCTTCGCGTCCCGCTCCTTGGCCATTTGATAGAGACTCTCGGCGTCCAGATGCAGGCCGCTGCGATCGATCAAGTCGAGCAGGAGACGCCTCTGGCGCGTCAGCCGCACGCCGCGCTGCCGCAATGATTCCTGAATCCCAGCGGGCATCCTAAGGTAGAGGTTAGCAGATCCGCGTTACGATCGACACTTTCGAGGGCAGGGCACTAGGCGAGCCATTCCGGATTGCCTTCAGTGTCCGAGGAGAGCGATCCTAAATCGAGCGTCGCAAACTGATGATTCGCTCAGCGAACGCGTTCCCCATTCGGCACACACGCCGCGCAAAAACTGCGGTATCCCAGCGTCCAAGTAACAGCGGGAATTCCCGACGGTGTGAAGGCGGATCGTTCGATGATGACGCTGGCGCCGTCACTTACACGCACGACAACGAGCTGGTCCTGGACCAGAAACAGCAGACGTGGCGGGCGCTCGGTGAAGCTCACGTAGCGGCCGCCGGGAGACCAGCGCAACGGCGTGATCGGTTTGTGCCCGCTGAGCGGCCATGTCAAAACGCTGCCGTTGATCCCAACCAGAGAGGCGCTTCCGTCTGGGCCGGTGAATGCGATCGACCCTCCGCTTGGATTCCAATCAGGGTAGCGACCGCGCGTGAGGAGTCGCGTGCCAGCGGTCGCGATGTCAAAGACGAAGAGTTGCCCGCCTCTTTCGAAAACGAGAGATTGCCCATCCGGGGACCAGTCTGCCAGAGGATAGTCATTGTCGGCGCTTACCAGGTGGATCTCGGAGAGATCGAGTGGCGCCCAATAGAGCCCTTTCGCGCGACCACCGGACGGCTGCCCCCAAAACGCTATCCGATTGGCGGATTCGCTCAAACATATCGGATCGAACACAGGCATGGAGGGGGTCCCCTTTCCCAGTTCGCGTCCACCGCTGGTTGAGTTCAACTCAAAGCTGCCGAAGGCGCCGGTCACGTTTCGACGAGACACCCACAGCACCATCTGGCCGGCCTTTCCAGAGGTCGCCTCGCCGAACAGACGATCGTGTACCAGAAACGCTTCGGCTCCGTCGAATGGAATTACCCTGACGAAGCCACTTTCTCCATTGACTAAGGCCAGCCCGGTCGAAGCGGACTGCTCGCGAAGCTCGTCACGAAGCGCAGCCGAGCCTGACATTCCGCAGCCCGAAAAAACGAGGCCCACAGCCGCAACGGCGATGCGCATTCGCATTCCCGTGCCGTTCGTCTACTTCCCCTTGCACTGCCCGCCGGGGCAGCGGTTATTCTCCTCGCACACGTACTCGAATAATCCCATCTTGTCCCAATCTGGGCGAGCCTTCATCACGAAATCCTCCGTCCAGGCGCCGGCAAAAATCTTCGGATCGTCGATGGTGAGCTGATAAGAGACGGTGGAAGGGTCCTTCCAACTGATGTGCTCGACGGTGCGGAGCGCATCGCTGTGCATGCGGTACTGCTTGGGGTCGGTGTAGTAATAATCGTCGAGCGACCAGCGCTTGAAATTTGTGGTCTCCACCACCAATGTGTCTCCCTCCCAGTGGCCAACGGGATCGCCGTAATACATCGGCTCCAGGCCGGTGCGATGCGGCCGCCCGTCCATAGGAATGATGCGAGTCATGCGCTGGAACTCGTGAACAATCACCAGGTAGTTCTTGTTCTGCACCATCTGCACCGCGTTTGCTGACAGCATGCCGGATGGAAACCCAGCGGGCATGCAGAATTCGCGAGGCTCGTCATGCGCGGGATCGCCCGTGCGTGGTTCGAAAAAGGGCTCGCCGCCGGATTTGAACGGCGCGAACTTGCTCGGATCGAAAATCGTCGCGGAGCATTTGCAGGTCGGGCCGCCGATCGCCTTGGGCCATTCGAACGTGCCGCTGAAATCGGGCTTGCCGTCGGAAGTGCGGGGGATTTTCCCGTTCTGAGCGCGAAGAGCCGATGGAGCAAGTACGGAAGTGACGGCGAAGGCAGTCAGGACAGCCGCGCTCGCAAATAGAAGGTCGTGAAAGGATTTGGTTAACATGGCGGCTCCCGTCTATTTCTTCTGATCTTGCTCAGGGAGTTTGTCTTCGGCGCCCGCGGTGAAAACCATGCGGCCGTCCGGAAACGTCACGGTCCCGCCGGAGCCGTTATTCGAACCGTCCTTGGCGCGGAAACCCTGCACCTTGATCGTCATTCCCTCTTTAATCACGTCGCGAGTGATGCCCCGGCGCATCAGTTGCCCCGGCGCGCCTCCCGAAAACGCCCACTTCGTGATCGAGCCGTCGGCATTCTTCACATCCAAATAAAACCAGATGTGCGGATTCTGCCATTCGACCTTCGTTACCGTGCCGGTCACGCTGACTGGCTTCTGGTCGTCGTACTCGGCATTGAAGGAATGGTGGGCGAAGGCCGGCAGCGCCAGCAGACTCGCCGTCAGCAACAAAGTCTTCATAAGCACCTCGGTCAACGGCAGGATAACATGGCGCGTTATCTTAAGAATAGCGATGGATGACCAACTCTTCCGGAACCGGGCCGAACAGGCTCTCGACGATCTTTTTCGCCGCCTTTCGCACGCTTCCAACGATCACGAGTTCGAAACCGACTTCAATTCCGGAGCCTTGGCGATTGAGTTCGAGCATCCGGCGGCCAAGTTTGTCGTCAGTCCGAACGCGCCCGTGAAGCAGATCTGGGTCTCCGCCCATTCCAAGAGCTTTAAGCTCGATTGGGAGGATGCGCGCGGGACGTTCATCTTGCCGAGTACGAAACAAACTCTCGTGGAAATGATTGGGGACGCGATCGGGCAGCAGTTGGGCGAACCCGTCAGTCTGTGATCGCATGGCAGGCGTCTATCTCTCCTATCCGTTCTGCGCGCAGAAGTGCACTTACTGCAACTTCGCGTCGGGCGTGCAGCCGCGTGGGCTCGAAGCGCAGTATCGCGAGGCGCTCCGGGCGGAGCTAGCGTCAACGGAATGGCCCTGGCGGCCGGAGACGGTTTATCTCGGCGGCGGGACGCCAAGCTTGCTCGATCCGCCTGCCCTTGCTGAGATGCTGGACCTGATTCCCGGAAAGCCGTGGGTCGAAGCGACCATGGAAGCCGCTCCGGGCTCGATCGATGATGCGAAGGCGCGGTCCTGGGCCGACCGCGGCATCAATCGCGTGAGCCTTGGGGTGCAGTCCTTCGATTCGCGCGAGCTCGCACGGACCGGCCGCAAGCACTCCGCCGCGATCGTCGAGCGTGAGATTGCAATTCTGCGCGCGGCGGGCATTGCGAACTTCAACATCGATCTGATCGCTGGATTGCCGGGGCAGACCCGAGACTCATGGCAACGGTCCCTCGATTGGATTGCCAAACTTGAGGCTCCGCACGTCTCGGTCTACATGCTGGAGGTGGATGAAGATAGCCGCCTGGGATCGGAAGTTCTGGCGTTCGGAAAACGCTACGGCGCCGCCGATGTTCCATCGGACGATGCGATCGCCGAGTTCTATGAGCTCGCGGCGGCGCGGCTCGCGGAGATGGGCATTCGGCGGTATGAGATTTCCAATTTCGCGAGGCGGGGGTTCGAATCGCGGCACAATTTGAAGTACTGGCGCAACGAGCCATACTTCGGGTTCGGCGCGGACGCGCATTCCTTCGATGGACGATGCCGGCGCCAAAATGCTGAGACGGCAAAAGAATACCTCGAGCGCTACGCGAACGGTCTACCGTTCACGACTTCGACAACATACGCACAGCCCGGTGAAGAATTGTTTCTGGGGCTGCGGCTGGATCAGGGTGTCGAAGCCGACTGGTCGGCTTACGCCGATGCCGTGCAGCGCTTCGAACAGGACGGTCTGGTCAAGCTCAGCGGGAACCGCCTAAGGTTGACTCCGCGCGGCATCCTGCTTTCGAATGAAGTCTTCGCCGAATTCGTATGATTGGGCTAGCCAGATGATCGATCTCCGCAGCGACACTTTCACCAAGCCCACGCCCAAGATGCGCCGCGCCATGGCCGAAGCTGAGGTCGGCGACGATGTCTGGGGCGAGGATCCCACGGTCAATCGGCTGGAGCGCCGCGCGGCGGAGATTCTCGGCAAACAAGCGGCTTTGTTCGTGCCTTCGGGCACGATGGGCAACACCATCGGCATCAAGGTAAATACGAACCACGGCGAGGAAGTTATTTGCGACGATCGCGCGCACATCCTTGACTGGGAGCTATCGATGACCGCGTGGTTCTCCGGATGCCTGGTTCGCACCATTCCTACTTCGGACGGTGTTCTGACATGGAGCGCCATCGAGCCTGTTCTGCGCCGTGGCGGGCCGCATAACGCGGGCACGTCGTT
>JASHRP010000740.1 GCA_030037375.1 Bryobacteraceae bacterium
AACGCCATCTACAGGCTCCCCTTGACCGAGACAGTGAATTTAGGCCTTTTGCGCGACGGCAAGACGCTCAACGTAAACGTTCCCGTGCACGAGCGCGAAGACGATCCGCAACGGTTCGCCGACATGGTGAATCCGGAGGACAATCTGATTCCGAAGTTGGGCATCCTGGCGATCGAGCTGAATGACAAAGTGGCGGATATGCTGCCGGACCTACGGCACGAATACGGTTTGGTCGTGGCAGCGCGCGCGGCGCTTGCGCCCTATTCCGGCAGTGAACTCGAAACTGGAGACGTGATCTACGAAGTCAACCGCAATCCGGCGCTGAGCGTGAAGGGCGTGCGCATGCTGCTTGAGGACATGAAATCGGGCGACGCCGTGGTGCTGCAAGTGGAGCGGAGCGGTCACCTGATGTACCTCGCGCTCGAACTGGAATGAAGTTCGTCGGACTCTTGCTCCTGGCGCTGCCGGTATGCGCGCAGACCATCACCGAGGCTCCGCTCGTGGCGGTGAACGTTACGGGAAACCGGCAGATTCCCGCGGAGAAGATTCTCGCCATCGCGGCCCTCAAAACCGGCGAAGTTGTTTCCAAAGCGGATTTCGATGCGGCGCGCGAGCGCCTGGCGGCGACTGCGGCGTTTGAGACCGTCGGTTACGAATACAAGCTGGATCAGAGCGGCACGGGCTTCGAGATCACTTTCGAGGTGCATGAGATCGACATCACGTATCCGTACCGCTTTGAACGATTGCCCGTCGCGGACGAAACGCTACGCGAAGCGCTTCGCGCGCAGGAGCCGCTGTGGGACGATCGGATTCCGATTACCGCGGTGGACAGGTACGTCGACGTAATCGTGCAGTCCGGAGTGAAGATGGCAGTGACCTGGAAGGTGGACGAAGCGCCTCCCGCTCCAACGACAATCGTGTTCCTGCCCGCCGCGACTCTTCAGAACATCGCTCAGGTTGAATTTGAGGGCAACGGCGCGGTTCCCTCGGCCGCGCTGCGGAAGGCGATCAATGGTGTCGCGATCGGAGTTCCCTATACTGAGACGGCGATGCGGGGCCTTCTCGATTCCGCCATCCGGCCCTTGTATGACGCGGGCGGGCGAGTTCGCGTGGCGTTTCCGAAGATTGCGGCCGCGAAGGCAGAGAAGCTCGACGGGGTGGACGTGACGGTGACGGTGGACGAGGGGCCGGTGTACCGGCTAGGCGAAGTTCGCTTCACCGGCATCGGCGATTCGGAAGCCGCGCAGCTTGCGAGAACCGCGGATTTGGCGAAGGGCGAAACAGCCAACTTCGATGCCGTGAAGGCCGTTGCGGGCCGGGCGGAAACTAAGTATCGCGGGAGCGGATACCTGCACGTCAGCTCCCGCGTGGAGCGGGATGTTCACGATGAAGCTCGCACCGTGAACGTGACCATCGCGCTAGATCTAGGCGCGCAGTATCGATTCGGGAGGCTGACCATCAAGGGGCTCGACGTTGTGACCGAGCCGGAGATTCGCAAGGCGTGGGGTTCGATGGAGGGAAGGCCGTATCAGCCCGAATACGCGGATCAATTTCTCGACCGGCTGCGCGCGGAGAAGGTGTTTGAGAATCTGGGCAAAACATCGGCGGAGCCGCACATCGACGAGGCAGCCAAGACCGTCGACGTAACGCTAACCTTCGGAGCAGCGCCGAAGTCCAGCTCACGCTGAGCCCGATCCTGCTCTTAATTTATTAGTTGACATCGGCGTTCGGCCGGAGCATAATCAGGCTAACTCTTAATTCCTTAGGAGGAGCGAGCCAATTGCCCCGTCCGAAATCGACGAATCTTACGGAAGCCGAGCTCCGCCTGATGGAGGTGCTCTGGAACAAGGGCCGCGCGACTGTAGCCGAAGTCGCCGCGGCTTTGCCCAAGGACCTTGGCTTGGCATATAACACGGTCTTGACGACGCTGCGAATTCTCGAAGACAAGGGTTACCTGAAGCACACCAAGCCCAAGGAAGGCCGGGCGTTCGTGTATCGCGCGGTAGTGAGCCGGGAACAGGCCAGCCGTAGTGCGGTGCGGCATCTGCTTCGACGGTTCTTCGGAAATTCGGCCAAGGCGTTGGTGCTGAATCTCCTGGAGGACGAAGAGCTGAGCGAGCGGGACCTGGCTCGCGTGAAGGAGCTGTTGAGGGACGACTCGCCGGAAGGAGATTCGCATGACGATCGCCAGTGAGCTTTTGCTAGCGGTGTTGAACAGCCTATGGCAGGCGGCGATCGTCGCCGGGTTGGTCTGGCTCGCGCTTCGCTTCCTTCGAGGGATTAATGCCGCGACGCGCTACGCCGTCTGGTGGGCCGCGTTGGCCGTAGTCATAGCACTTCCCCTTGCACCGCCCGTAATTGCCTGGTCGCGCGCTCGAGTGAGGCAAGCGCAAGTGACGACGCGGACGCCGCGCGCCACAGCTCCGCTGACCCAGCCGTTGATAGAGGATGCTCCCGCGATCGTAACTCTGCCCGAACAGCGAGCCTCGCGGTGGCCGCTCTGGATCGCTGGTTTATGGACGGCGTTGTGTTTGTATCGGCTTTGGCAGATCGGACGAAGCTACTTATATCTGCGCGGCGTTAAGACGCGAGCCGATTTGGCCGGCGATGCGGTACAGCCGCTGCGGAATCTCAAGAGGCAAGCCCGGCTGCTGATTTCGAAGGATGTTGTTTCGCCAATGGCCGTAGGATTTCTGCACCCGGCGGTGATTTTGCCGGAGTCGCTCCCGGGGGAATTGGAACCCAGCGAAATGGAACACATTTTGCTGCACGAATCCGCGCACCTCGCCCGCGGCGACGACTGGAGCAACCTGCTCGCCCGATTGTTAGGCGCGGCCCTAGTGTTGTGTCCCGGAAATATGTGAACAAAGTCTGGTGACCTTGCCGAGGATAGAATCGGCCGTGGCGGTCCAAGCGAACGGCCGGTGAGAGCGGTTGTAGTGCTGGACGAAGGCGTCGATCTTTTCCACCAGGTCCTTGACGCTGCTAAATGAGCCGCGGCGAATGGCGCGTTGCGTGATCAAGGCAA
>JASHRP010000741.1 GCA_030037375.1 Bryobacteraceae bacterium
CCGCACCTTCGTTCCCTATACCATCGACAATAAGCAGTATATTCTCGCCGCCTATACTTGCACGCCTCTGGTGAAGATCCCGGTGAGCGATCTCAAGGGCGGTGCGAAGATCCAGGGCACGACCATCGCCGAAATGGGCGCGGGCAACCAGCCGCTCGATATGGTCGCATACACCAAGGGCGGCCATCCGTACATCCTGATGGCGAACTCGGCCCACGGCGTCACCAAAGTGGATGCGGCGCATCTCGATACCTACAAGGCCATCACGGCTCCCAGCGAGATCGCCGGTGTGCCGTATGAAAGCCTCACCGATTGGAAGAACGTGAAGCACCTCCAGGCCTTCGACGACAAGCAAGTCCTGGTGCTGAGCGGCGACGCCAGCGGGTTGGATCTCAAGACCGTCGCGCTGCCGTAGTTTTTAAGCAAGTGATTGCAAGGCTCACGCTCGCCGCGCTGCTGGTGTCTTCATCGGCAGTGGCGGCGAGCGTCTCCATTGAATATAAAGACGGAGTGTTCCGCGTGGCCGGAATAACGTTCCGGCCGGAGCAAGCCTCCGCGGAAGCCTCGGGATTTGTCGTTCATACCGAGGCAAGTAAAGATCCGCTCTTTGGAACGTACGCCGTCGAGAATGGACAGCTTACCTTCCGCCCGCGTTTCCCTCTGTCGCCAGAGGTGACCTACATTGCCGATATCAGCGGCGCTAGCGATCTGGTGATTCCGGCCCGCAAGTCCAGCGGCCCGGCTGCGCACGTCGTCAGGATGTACCCGTCGTCGCCGGTGCTCCCTTCCAATGAGCTTAAGCTCTACTTAGTTTTCTCCGCGCCGATGCAGGGCGGCGACGATATCTGGCGGAAGATTCATCTGGTGGATTCGAACGGCACGCCGGCATATTTGCCCTTCGTTACGTTGGAACAGCCGCTGTGGAATCGCGACTACACCCGTCTGACCGTGCTCTTCGATCCCGGGCGCATCAAGCGCGGGGTCAAACCGAATGTCGATTTGGGGCCGGTCTTGGTTGAAGGCAAGCATTACACGCTCATCCTCGACAAGGACATTAAAGACGCGACCGGCCAGCCCATGGTCGAGCCGTTCCGTCACGACTTCATCGCAGGTCCGGCGGAGCGCCGGGGCATCGATCCGAAAGCCTGGAAGGTCACGGAGCCGCACTCCGGCACCACCGAACCATTGGTGATCGATTTCGGACGCCCGCTTGATTATGCGCTTCTCGGCGATGTGTTTCAGGTTGCGGGTGTTCCTGGCGCAGGGACGGTGGCGGACGGAGAAACGGAATGGCGCTTTCAGCCCTCCCAGCCGTGGACGGCCGGGAGTCACCAACTGATTGTGGACATGGCTCTCGAGGACCAGGCCGGGAATCGCATTGGCCGTCCGTTCGATGTCGACACGATGACCGCGCCGGTCGAGCGTATCACCGCCACCACATTCGCGCTGCCCTTCCGGGTAAACTGAAAGCTTGTCCGAATTCGAACAGCGCCGCCGCGCCGTTTCCCAGCAGCTTTCGAAGCGTGAGGTCGAAGCTCTCGTCGTTTCTTCTCCAGCCAACATTCGCTATTTGACGGGGTTTGCAGGGTCGAACGCGTTGATGCTGGTCTCTGAAGGCGAGGCGCATTTCTTCACCGACCCGCGCTATACCGGCGAAGCCGCCACGGTTCCTGCAAAGTCGCACGTTGCCAAGGGTTTGCTGATCCTCGGCGTGGCTTCGACAATCAAACGCAAACGGCTGAGGAAGGTAGGGTTCGAACCGAGCTGGATGGATATGGACCAGCACGGGCGGCTCGAAAAGGCTCTCGACCGGCGGGCTTCGCTGCACCCGGTAGCCAGCTTGATCGAGGAACAACGCGCCGTAAAATCGCCCGAGGAAATCGCGATCATCCGGCGCAGCGTGCAGGCCAACTCCGAAGCCTACGCCCGGACGCTCAAGCGGATCCGCGCCGGGCTGAAGGAATTGGAGATCGCCGCGGAACTTGAATTCCAGATGAAAGTGCTGGGGAGCGAGAAGCCCGCGTTCGAGACGATTGTCGCGGTCGGCGATCATTCGGCGCTTCCCCACGCTCATCCGACCCAACGCCGTCTCGAGAAGAATGAACTATTATTAATTGACATGGGCGCGACCCTGGATGGCTATACCAGTGATATGACTCGGGTAGCGTTTACGGGGAAGCCTCCCAAGCGCGTTCGCGAGCTGTATCGAGCGGTCCTGGAAGCGCAACTGGCGGGATTGGATGCCGTGCGCCCAGGCGTTTCGGTCAAGCAGGTGGATGCCGCAGCGCGCGAGGTTCTGAAGCGTCACAATCTTGAAAAGGAGTTCATGCATTCCACGGGGCACGGCTTGGGCCTGGAAATACATGAGACGCCGAAGATCGGGAAGAAGGAAAAGACCAAGCTGCGGGCGGGGATGGTAATTACCATCGAGCCAGGCGCGTATCTTCCGGGTTTCGGCGGTGTGCGCATCGAGGACACGGCTCTGGTCACCGAGCGCGGCTGCGAAGTGCTCACCCCCACTCCTAAGGAGCTCGTCAACCTGTAAATGGACATCGAAGAGATAAAAGAACTGCTGCGAATCTTCAACGACAGCGGCGTAGGAGAGTTGGAGTTGCAGCGGGGCAGGGATCGTCTGAGGATCCGGAAGGCAGGCGAGGGCGCATATACGCCGGTTGCTTCACCGGCCGTTGTGGTTCACGATGCCGCGCCAGCGTCAGCCGTTCCGGCTGCGGCTCCTGCTTCCGCAGCCCCGGCTGCGAAGGCGCCCGTGGCGGATTCTGGACATGTGATGGTGAAGTCGCCGATCGTGGGCACGTATTACGACTGTCCTTCGCCGGGCGCGGCACCGTTCGTCAAGACGGGAGACCGGGTGGAAGTAGGACAGGTGATGTGCATCATCGAATCCATGAAGCTGATGAATGAAATCGAGGCGGAAGTGGCGGGGGTGGTCGCATCCAAGCTGGTGGAGAATGGGCGTCCGGTGGAATACGGCGAAGCATTGTTCGCGATTCTTCCCGGTTAGGTGCTGATTAAGACGACGTGTTTCAAAAAATCCTGATCGCCAACCGCGGGGAGATCGCCCTGCGCGTCATCTGCGCCTGCAAAGACCTTGGCATTCGCACG
>JASHRP010000742.1 GCA_030037375.1 Bryobacteraceae bacterium
CCGACCTTCGAGCCAAATACATCCACGGCTCGGTGCAGGAATCGCAAAGGCGTAAGCGGAACAAACATAGCAAGGCCCCCGCACCATTGTGGCGCACACTTCAGTGTGCCGCGTCGACACTTTGTCGACGCCTCTTACAACGCCGCAACCCGCCTCTGCACCGTCAGGAAAAACAGCGCCAGCGCCACCAGCGCCGACCCCGCTCCAGCCACAGCCGGGGCGATGCCGAACAGCGGAATCAGCAGCGATCCCATCAGCAGATTCCCGATCGGCATCCCGCCGCGGAACGCGAGGTTGTACACGCTCATCACTCGGCCGCGCATCTCGTCGCTCACCACCAGTTGCACGGTCGTCAGCAACATCGATGCCGACCCCATCGTCGCCATTCCCGCCGTAAACAACATTGCGCAGGAAAGCGGCAGCCATTTCGATAAAGCGAATGCGGTGATCATCCCGCCCAACGCAGTCATCGTCAGCAACGCGATGCGTCCCTGGTGCTTCAAATTGCCCAGCCAAGCGACAATCAGCCCGCCCGTCACCGAACCGGCTCCGGAACAGATCAGCAGCAACTGGTACGTCTTGGGACCCTGTTGGAACACTTGCTGCACGAACACCGGCAGGAATCCAACGATCGAAAATCCAAGCAGCGTCATCAGGAAAGCCAGCACCACCAACGCGCTCATGCCTTCGCGATGCCGGATGAACTGGAATCCTTCCTTCATGCTGGTCCAAATATTGGCGCTGGTCTTCGACGGCACATATTTCACATGAATCATGTACAGCGAAATAATCACCGCGATAAACGAGACACCGTTCAAGAAGAAGCACCAGGTTGCCCCGAGAGCCGTGTAGGCGAAGCCCCCCAGCGTCGGCCCCACGATTCGCGCCAGGTTGAATTGAATCGAGTTCATCGCGATCGCATTTTGTATATCCTCAAGCTTCACCAGCGAAGGCAGCAGCGCCGAATACGCCGGGCCGCCGATCGATTGCCCGCATCCCACGAAGAACGACAGCGTCAAAATATGCCACACCTGCACCGTATGCGTGTAAAACAGCGTGGTGAGAATGAACGCGCATGTCATCTGGATATACTGCGAGGTCAGCAGCAGCTTGCGGCGGTCGAAGCGGTCCGCGAACACGCCGCCCACCAGCGAGAACGCCATGATCGGCAACTGGCCCAAGAATAAGTCCAGGCCCAGATAGATCGGCTTCTTGGTCATGTCGTAGACCAGCCAGCTCTGCGCGAACTGCTGCACAAATGTGCCCACTTGCGAGGTGCACGCGCCCAGCCACATGAGCCGGAAATCGCGGTAATGCAGGGCTTTGAAGACGCGGTTAAACAAGCGAAACCGTTGGCGGCCAAGCCTGTGGAGTTGGACGGACGTGCCGGGAAATGGCCATGCGGGGTTAAAGGAGAATTTTAGCAGGTTGCCCTGCTACGCCACCCGTCTAATAAATCTCGAAGCAGAACACGCGATTAGAGCCCATCGGAGAGAGCACGTACTCCCCATTGTCCAGCTCTTCATCCGCCTCGATTCGATACAATCCTTGCGAGAGCCTCGTCACCGCCAGGTGCAGCGCCTTCGAATTCCTGCGCCCTCCGCCCATCGTGATCTCGCGATGCCCGCCCTTAACGTCCAGCTTGTATAGCTCCAGGCTCTCCGGCGTGATCCTGTCGCTCTGCATCAGGAAGATCGGCTCAGCCAGCGGAGTCCTCGCCGGCGACGACGATCCCTGAATGGTATAGGTGTTCTGGTTCTTGGTCTCTTGGGCCTCGCCCGCTTCGGTAGGAATCAGATTGTCGGCGTGAACCAAATACACCATGTCAGGTTTCGGAGGCCTCGGTCCCGTGTAGTCCGCGGCCATGACCGCGAACACGCCGGAAACCACAAGAATCGTAAAGGCGGAGAAACGCAATCGCGGCGTGCACATGCCTTTATTTTAGGCCCGAATCAATTCTCGCTTGGAGTCCTGTTCACGCTGTCGATCACCAGCATCTCCACCGGCACCTTCTGTGACTCGAGCTTCAATCCGAGCTGCTCTTGCAGCGCCGTGAACAAAGAAGGAAGCTGCGAATCCGTATCGTTGTCGCGAGCATACCGAATGTCGATCTCGTAACTCCCGCTGATCCCCGTCTTATCCACTACCGGACGTCCAGCCGGGCTTGCCAGCATGATCGCGAGCCCCGCCATATCCGTGTTCGGTAAGCGCATCCCGCCCGGAAAGACCGCGCCCGTTTCCTTGGAACCGGAGCTCGGCTTCAGCTTCGCTCCGCCTTTCGCGACCACCAGCGCATACCCGTCGAACTGCCTCGTATCGCGGTGAACCACCAGCTTGAACCGTTCCTCCAGCAGCCGCTGCAATCTCGGCCGAATCGTCTGATACGTGAGGATCGCCCCATCCGCAGCCTTCGCGCTCAAATCGTAATGCTGCGTGCCCAGTTTTTCGATCCCTGAGAGCTGGTTAGACGGGATCCCATACGCGACCTGAACCAGAAAGTCCAACGTCACATTCGTCGTCGTGTAGCGATCTGTGCCAAACTCACCGGGTACCGTGTACCCGATCTGCGCCGGCGGAGTCGGCTTGATCGACGCAACCTCAAACACGGGCCGCGAATCGGCCTGCCCCTCCGCGTACATCACGGCCGCGAGCGCCAACCAAGAGAGAATGCGGTAATTCATCGCTCTAATGCTCAGGTTTGATCCTGTTCGAAAACTCACCGGGAAACGGCCATCCGGGGCAAAGAAAAATTCTAGCAGGTCACCCCGCTTTGCGCCGTTTAATAAATCTCGAAACAGAACACGCGATTGGAAACCATCGGCGACAGCACGCACTCCCCGTTGTCCGGATCCTCGTCGGCCTCGATTCGATACAACCCTTGGGTCAGAGTCGTCACCGCCAAGTGCAGAGCTTTCGAATTCCTCCGCCCACCGCCAGCGTGATCTTATCGCTCTGCATCAGGAAGATCGGCTCGGCCGGCGGAGTCCTCGCAGGCGACGACGCTCCCTGAATCGTATGGAGGAGGCGAAGAGAGCCTCATCACTCCAGAACCAGCCGCCGGCGTGTTGCAGCGTAAAACGACTGGTTCGGATACCAGCGTCTACGCCCGCTGAATATTCAGGGTTGATTTACCGCGATAGGTGGTCAAAATTGGACGAGTCCGCGCGGCAGTAGCCGAGCCGGGACGCGACGGTCGCTTAACGAAGAGAAGCGTCCCGCGCCGCTTGCCCTTGTGCGCGCGAGAAGTTCTTGACCCGGTCCGCCAAACCTTTATTGGGATTTGAGCCAAACCGGAACCAGGAACGCCTGCGGCCAGGTACTGGTTCCCCGCAAACATAACATTTGGAATCGCGCTTCGTGATTATGCCGTTGCAAGAGGCGCAGCGGGATGGACAAGTGGTCATAGCCAATTAGATGGCGGCTGCTCGAACCGGTCAATGAAGCCCCTGTACTACAGCCTGTGGTACTTCTGTTTCATCCCTTGATCGGTGCTAGCGCGCCGTTAGAATCCCTGCGGAGGATGAAGGTGGGAGGAAGTCGAAATTTGCCTGTCCGGCGGACATCGCTTACGGCGATCAAGGCAGCCCGCCGGTGATTCCTCCGGGCGCGACTCAGAGATCGAGCTGCTCGCGATTGGACATTAGCGAGCCAACGATCTATTCGTAAAAGTCCGGAGCGATCTTGCGTTTGCTCCCGGCCGTGTAATCGTGCTGAATCCAGAGCTGAGCGTGGTTCTTCTTGAGGAAGTCCTGAATCATCGCCCGGCTCTTCGCTGTTAGGTCTTTGTCGAAGTCGAAGGGCGGAATCTTGTTGTACGTGATCTCTTCGGGGTAGTGGTAGAGGTCGCCCGAGAGCAAGATGGGACCTGTCTTCGCGAGCTTCAGGAACAACGATTGATGACCCGGCGTGTGCCCGGGAGTGAACTTGATCACCACGGTCCCATCGCCGAATACATCGTGATCTTCGCCCTTCAACAATAAAGTTTTGCTTTTTGCTAACTCGGTGAAGTACGCGGCATCGCCGACTGCGCCGAGCCTCTTCTGGTTATCCTGCCGCGGCGCGAAGATCGCATCCCGCTCGGCTTGTTGCACGATCCAGGTCGAGCCGGCGAACGCATTCGCATTGGCCACATGATCGCCGTGATAATGCGAAAGCGCCAGGTAGGTAATGTCGGCTGGAGTGTAGCCGATGGCCGCCAACTGCGGCAGCAACGGCCGGTCCACGGTGAAGGCTCCCTGCGTCGCCGGGGACACTCCGTTGGCAAAGGCGCTGTCCGGTATCTCGCCGGTGTCCCACATCATGGTTCCGCGCGGATGCACGATCAGGAAGCACGGGGTGACCATATTGGCGGTGGCAAGTTCGCCGGGCTTGAATCCCATGGAATCGCCGTTCGCCACGTTGATCTTCCCGCAATCGAGAACATAGAGACGCAGTGACTTCGGCGGCGCGGGCCTGCGCGTCTGGGCGAAACCCAAAGGCAGCGCGGCAAGGGCCGCCAGCAGGCTTGCTAGCGCGAAAATCCTGGTTCGAAGAATCATGCTGGAGTAGTTTATCCCCGATAGCTATTCGATGCCGTCCAAAATCGCTTGGCAAACATACTCTTGCAATTCCCACGTTGGCGCCAAGGTGAACGTGCGGGTGAACGAGTAGGATTTCGTGAACGCCTTCGGGTCTTCGATCTGGAGATCGACCGTGAGATGCCCAAGGTCCGGACGCCGATAGGTCTCGACCAGATGCATATCCGAGCTGTGCGGCTTGCCGGTGGAATCGAGCCACGTCTTGTCGTTGAACCCGACCGTGTCCACGACCAGCGCATCGCCGTCCCACTTGCCGATGGATTGACCGGTCCAACTCTCGGGTTCCAAGTCCAGATTGTGGGCGCGACCGTCCAGGAAGAATCGGCGGTAGCTGTGGGTGCTGCCCTCCCACAGGAGCGTGACCATCTCCGGGCGTTGCACGATCTTATATGGCAACGGATTAATCCGCACCGCGCCATCGGGGAGGCAAATCCTTTCCGGATCGATCTTGTTCCTGTCCGCCTTACGCGCATCGTAAATCGCCTTGAATGCGGGCTGATAAGACGGATCGCTGGGAAGCGCGGTGCCGGTGGGAACCCATACGCCTGAAAAATCGACCTTGCCGCCTGTGCGCGGGGCCGGACCGGACGGAGGGGCCGGCGCTTTCCGTGCTTGTAGCGCAGGCACTTCCTTCAATTTGTTCTTATCCAGATTTTCACTTCCGGCGGAGGCAGCCGCTATCGTGGCATCCAGATGCGCGGGATCCTGATTGTTTTCGTTGCAAACGTACTCCGTCATCTCAATCCCGGTCTCGAGCGTCGTGGTCCGATGAATGACATAAGGCTTGGTAAACACACCTGGATCCTCAATGGTGTCTTCCATCTCCATGTCGCCATAGTCGGTGCGGTGGAACTTCTCGGTCAGGTGCATGGCCTTGGTATGCGGCGTCCCGGCGAAATCGAACCAGGATTTCTCGAAGAAGCTGACCGTATCCACCACCAGCCAATCGCCGTCCCAGTGCGCCCTGGAATCGCCGTAGAAGGTCGGCTTCAAATTCGCGGGGTGTGAGGAACCATCCACGAAGAACTGGCGGTACATATGTGTATTGCCTTCGAACAGCATCAACACCAGCTTGGGCGTCGCGAACAAAGAGGTGTGATAGGGAGCCGCGCGAGGCGGGCCGCCCGGCAGGCAGCGCGCTTCGTAATCCTCGGCGCCATTTTTCGCGCGGTGATCCGCAACCACCTTGGCGGCCCAAGGCTGCATATTCGGCGCGTCATTTCCGCTGCCGCCGAAGCCGTTCCAGATTCCGGTCAAGTCGGGTTTTCCGTCCGAAAGGTGAGGCACGGGTCCGGGCGGGCCCTTCTTGGCGCCGCGCCCCTTAGCGGCCTTGCCTTGTGGCGGCGCGCCACCTTTATCCCTAGCCTGATCCTGGGACACGCCGTTTGCCGCGAAAAATCCCAAAACCGCCGCGGCGGCGACAAACAACATGGTTGGACTGTATTTCACGTTCCGCCTCCTCGGGCAGCCGACCGGCTAAAGAGAAATTGATCGAACCGAGCTATTGATTCGGAGCGTCCGGCGCGGAAGAGCCGCCAAAAACCCTGCGGCCGTCCGCCAACTTTACCACTCGGGCGTTCGCGCTGTGAGAGCTGTCCTTCGCACCCGAACCTTCCACCGTGACTTGGTCGCCCTCTTTCAAAGAGTTCTTGGTCCAGCCCTGCTTCAGCAGCACCGGGATAGCGCCGAGCTCGAAGTTCCAGTTCGTCACCTTGCCGTTCGCGTCCTTTACGTCGACGTAAAAGCGCGCATGCGGATTCATCCATTCCACCTTCGTGACAGTTCCGGTGATGTTCACCGGCTTATTTGTGTCGTATTCGGCGGCGAACGAATGATGCGCCAACAGCGGCACGGCTGTTCCCATCAGACTCAAACCGGCCACTAAGGCGGCGGTTCTAAAGCTCATCTTTTCGACCTCCTTAAGAGTTAGCAAGTTACGCCTATATGGTCACGCGGGAGTCTATCACCGCATGAGGGAGGCGTCAAGCGGCCTCGGCCGCGGGCGCGGCTTGATTCGTCCTAACGAAGTTCGAAACGCATGATAGGCTTGATCCTTAAGGCAATCGGAGCTGGGCGTCGAACTGGCGCGAGGAGGACTTAACCGTAGGATGTTTCTGCAAAACGCGATCGCGGACTTGCTCAATGAGGCCGACTGGACGTTTGCGCTGGCGGAGTGTGTTCATATCGGCGGCTTCGCCGTGGGCGTTGGCTCGATCGCACTGGTGGACTTTCGAATGTTGAACCTGGGGCTGCGGCACGAGACGGCCGCGCGTATCTTGAAGTACACCGAGCCATGGACGCTGATTGCGCTGGTCTTCGTGGTGTTCTCGGGCGCCGCGCTTTTCCTGTCGCAAACCGAAATCTACCTGGTGAACCAGATCTTCCCGATTAAGATGTATCTGCTGGTTGCGGCACTGATCTACAATTTCACCATTCATAGAAAAGTGGCGAACATGAAGGACCCGTCGCCTGTTTTGAGCAAGCTTGTGGCGAGCGTCTCCCTGCTGCTGTGGGTGTCCATCGTGTTCGGCGGGCTTTTTACTGGGTTTCTGGAATAGAGGCTTCCCGCGTGGCCATTGCTCATTCAATCCAAAGTATCGGTTTCCTCTCGGACTTCAGCGAATCGGTCTTGGCGTACCCGATCGTTATGTCGGCTCATCTGACCTGCATCGCGCTGTTCGGCGGCATGATCCTGATGACGAACCTGCGCCTTCTGGGGCTTACCTTCAAGAGCGTGACGATCACCGACATGGTGACCAGCCTACGGCCCTATAAGCGAGTGGGTGGCGCGGTAATGATCGCTACCGGCTTGCTCCTGGCAACCTCTGAAGCTGAGAAGTACTCGCCCAATCCCTATTTCTGGACCAAAATGATTATTCTAGGTTTGATCGGGGTGCACGGGCTGATTTTCCGACCGATTATTTATAACAACACCGAAGAGCTAGATAAATCCCCGGCCATTCCGACAAACGTGAAGGTCGCCGCGATTCTTTCGCTCGTGCTTTGGACCGCGATGTTTACGATGGGACGGCTGATCGCGTATTGGGATACGGATTAGTCAGGCCATCTCTGGCGGCCGGCCCAAATGCCGGTGCTCGGGCGGTTGCCGCTTGAGGCGGGGAACGACGCATTCGTGCTCGCCGCATTCTGCCAGTTCATCGTTGGGAATCGCAATCACGAAGTCCCACCTTTGGTCCTTCATCGCGCACAGGACCTTATAGCTGGTCCCCATCCCGTCGAGCGGGACGATGCGCCCCGTATGTTCGTGCATGTTTTGACTCTACACAATTCGCAGCGAAATCTGGTTTGTGATCTAAGCGCCTTTGGCTTCTGTCGATCACGCCGTTGCGCACCGCTACCGCTACACGTACGCCAGCAACCGCCCCGCCGTGATCGCGCCGAACCAGCAGATCAGGCACGCCCACGCGAGGCCGGTCGCGTTGGCCGGAAGTTCGCCGTTCGGTCCCAGATGGTGGAATACCTGCTTGCGCGTGCGCTGGAGCACGGCCACTCCCGCGAAGATGAAAACCATTTTGAT
>JASHRP010000743.1 GCA_030037375.1 Bryobacteraceae bacterium
TCCGACGTCATCGGGAATCACGTTCAGCTATACGGTGGACCGGAATTTCGAGATGAAGCCGGGGCAGTTGAATTTGGGAATCACCTTCGCGCCTCCGCCGGGAGCGGCGCGCGGAGGGAATGCTCCCGGTGGCGAGGTCGCGACGGCCGCGGCGAACGCGGCGAAGGCTCCGCCTCCGCCCCCAGCGAAACCCGCGGAGAAGCTGCCGGAGCCGCAGGTGATCGGACCGGATATCGAGGGTAGCAATCTGGAGGCGTGGGATCCGGTGACGCAAACGCTCAAGTGGCACACGCAAGGCGGCGGGAGCACGGGCGGCGGAACGCTGACGACGGCGGGGGATCTGGTGTTTCAAGTTCTGCCGACCGGTTTGCTGCGCGCGTATAGCGCGGACAAGGGCGAGAAGCTGCTGGAGATCCAGACGAATTTGAGAACGGCGATGGGTCCGCCGATGACGTTCCTGCTCGATGGGAAGCAGTATGTGACGCTGCAAGGCGGGCAGGGCGCCGCGGGGACAGGATTCGGCGGAGGAGGGGCGTCACCGATTACACCAAAACTGCTGACATTTGTTTTGGACGGGAAAGCGGAGTTGCCGAAGGCGGGTAAGCAGTAGAGGCGTTTCCACTACGCCGGAAGGTCAACCGTCGGCGCGCGATAGCGTGTTTAAGAATGTGTTCGCTCAGGCGAGTCGAGCAACTGCTAAGGTTCCCCTACCCATTGCCATACGACGGTTACGGATCCGATGGCCTCGTGTATTGGGACCTCCAGTTCGAAGGACCACATGGGTCCATGTTTGGACCAGGCGGCCTCCAGCTATTTTGCCGAGACGGGACTCAAAGCCCTTACTGTTATGGCGTAAGGCGCGCCCTCTACATCAATTACCCGTTTGAGCTTCTCGGAGATCTTACGGGAGGACTCCGCTTCGAGGCTGTGTATCACCCTCCGATAGTCGCACCCGAGGAGCCGGGCTTTGCGTTGACCGACGCGCCCACGGCGTTTTCGATGACCGGCTCGGAAACCGCCGACATTCTGGAGCGAGTTAAGGAGCACGCATTGGCGCGCTTTCGCTCGACTTACACGGTCGGCTTTATGCCGTCCGCTTCGGCCGAGCCGCGGGAACACAAACTGGAAGTAAGGCTCGCGCCGAAGTCCGGCGGCAAAGTGACCGAGGGCAAGAGAATCGCGACGTATTGAAGCCGGCAAAGGCGAAAACGCGGTAACATACTTTCAAGTCCGGCCACGCGGCCGGGCTCTCGCCTTGTTCGCGCTATCATCCGATTGGGCAGTTCATGAAGTTTATGCGCTACACACAAGCCACCATGGAGCGGACACGCCGCTCCATACTGATGTTCTCGACCGCGATTGCCGGGCTCGCGCTGGCTGCCTTTTCGATTCGTGGAGCGGACGACAAGTCCAAGAAGGGGCCGCAGTATGGCAATGCCGATTCGATCAGCGAGCAGGAGCTGAAGATTTACGACTACTTTCTTGCGTCTGACCAGCTCGAGGGGCGAAATTTTCCATCGCGCGGATATGACACGGCCGCGCTGTATATCGCGAGCCATCTGGCTGAGTGGGGGCTGAAGCCGGGAGGGTCGCCGAGCGGGACGAACGGGCCGTTGCAACCGTACATGATTCCGATCGAGATGGTCTCGAAACAGGTTGCTCCCGAGGAGAGCAAGCTGTCGCTGACGGGCGCGGGAGGCGGAGGGGGTCGCGGGAATGGAGGAGGCGGCGGTGGGCAAGGCGAGGGGCGGGGAAACGCCGAGCCGCAGACGACTACGTTCGAATACGGCAAGGATTGGACCGCGGGAGGCGGGCGCGGCGGCGCCGGAGTTGCGCAGGCTATGGATGTTTCCGCGAATCTGGTGTTCGCGGGGAACGGGTACGTAATCAATAAAACAAAAATCAATCCTTATGACGGATTGGATGTGAAGGGCAAAATTATCGTGGTGGCGGGAGTTCCTCCGGAGCTGGCGGCGCAGCAAGCGGGCGGACGAGGCGGGCGCGGAGGTGAAGGCCGTGGAGGACGAGGCGGGCGCGGCGCGTCGAATGCGGCTCAGGCGAGTCCCGCGGGTGAAGCGAATGCTGGCGCCAATGCGCAGGAAAGCGGCGCGGGCGGACGCGGAGCGGCGGAGAACCAGAATCCGCTCGGCGAAGATTGCGTGGACTATCTGACCCCAGAGGAGTACGCGGCGAAGAATGGCGCGCTGGCGGTGGTGACGGTCGCGGGATTCCAGCAGGCGGCGGCGATGGGGAACGGGCGGGGGAACCCGAATCCGAACGGTCCGGCGTTTCAGGTGGTGAAGTTTCAACCGGTATGTCCGACGGCTCCGGCGGTTACGGCGGGAATCGCGCTGACGAATGCATTGTTCCAAGGCGAGAAGTCGACGGGAGCGGTGGTGTTCGATGCGGCGGGCAATAATCTGAAGCTCGGATCATTCGAGCTGAATGCGCGAAAGAAGCTGAATTTGAAGATCGGCATGCACAGCCAACCGGGGCATGGCGAGGATGTGGCCGGGATCGTGGAGGGAAGCGATCCGGTCTTGAAGAATGAGTTCGTCATCATGAGCGCGCATCTGGATCATCTTGGACTGAGCGCACCGCAAGCGGATGGGCACAATGTGAACAACGGCGCGGATGACGATGGGTCTGGCTCCACTGGGCTGCTGGCGCTGGCGCATAGCTTCGCGGAGGGCGCGGCGAAGGGGATGCGTCCGAAGCGCAGCGTGATGTTTTTGTGGAACGGCGGGGAGGAGAAGGGATTATGGGGGTCGCGGTACTTCACTGAATTTCCGCCGTTCGAATTGAGCCGGGTGGTGGCGGACTTGAATATCGACATGATCGGGCGGAGCAAGAATCCGAAGTCGGTGGACAATAACGAGACGCACTATCTGGTGGAGCATGGCGAAGTCTTTCTGGTGGGGCCTAGGATCAGCAGCGACGATTTAGGGAAGCTGATCGAGAAGGTGAACGCCAATACCGAGATGCTGAAGATCAACGATTTCTACGATACGACCGCGCCGGACGACAAGCACGATAACCTGGGCCCGCCTGGACGCGGGCAGCGGATCTTCTATCGCAGCGATCATTATAATTTCGCGAAG
>JASHRP010000744.1 GCA_030037375.1 Bryobacteraceae bacterium
AAGAGCGTGAAATAACGGAGGAAACATGCACCAGCGGTGTTCTTTGCGAATCGCCTTCGCGGCGCTGGCATTGTCGAGCTGGCCCGCCGCTTCTAATTTAGGCGCCCAGTGGCGCAACGTGCCGCTGACCGGCGTCCCCAAGAACGCCGCCGGCAAACCGGATCTTACGGCTCCGGCGCCGCGCACCTCCGACAAGCATCCCGATTTTTCGGGCATGTGGGAACAGGACAACACCAAGTACGTTCGCGACATTGCGTCGGATTTGAAACCCGGAGATGTGCCGTTCCTTCCGGCGGCAAGAGCAATCTACGATTCGCGCATCGACGGGTCGCACGAAAAAGAAGATCCCGACGCCAACTGCCTCCCACAAGGCGTGCCGAAGATCGAGGCCGCGCCGGCTCCGTGGCGGGTGATTCAAACTCCCGGCAGGATTGTCTTCCTCTACGAAGCCTTCAACCTCTGGCGCCAGGTGTTCCTCGATGGCCGCGAGTTGGTGCAAGATCCCAATCCAACCTGGATGGGTTATTCGACCGGCAAATGGGACGGCGATACGTTAGTCGTCGAAACGCGCGGCTTCAATGGGAAGGCGTGGCTCGATCAATTGGGCAAGCCCACCACCGACGCGCTCCGCGTGACCGAGCGCTATCGCCGCACGGATTTCGGCCACATCACCAAGCAGATTACCATCGACGATCCGAAGGCGTACTCGCATCCATGGACCGTGACGCAAGGCTTCCATCTTCTGCCCGGCGGCGAACTGCTCGAGTTCATCTGCAACGAGAACAACGTCGACGTGCCGCACTTGCCTGGCAATCAGTCGAGGTAGATGGCCGCGCCGATTGCGCATTGCGAATTAGCCGCCACCAGTGAGGCTCCGGTGGGCAACTGATCTGCTTCCCGCTCATCGCCCAGCCAGCGCTCGGCGCACGACTGCCGGCGCCTTTGCGATGACGGTCCTGGTATCACGTCGCCGGCATCAGGATAGTCGCCCATGACCCTGCGGGTCACAACGATTGATGAAAATGTGCGGGAGCAAGAGCCGAACGCGCTGCTCCACCCTGCTGGCAATGGAATTGGAATGCTCGACGAAGGGGAGGCCGGGAAGGCCTGTTGCACCGCCCCATTGAGTCCAGTCCCAACCGATTGTCCGGCGTTGTTAATGCCGACGAAGTAAGGAGGGCCGGCGAATCCACTTGGAATTTGGATCACTTGCACCGAATAGCTCGCTCCACTAAGCGCAACTGAGGCATAGCAACACAGCGCGTTAAGCGACGCATAATGGGGAATACTCTAACATATCGGAATCCGTCAAAGTCCACAATTCCGCGATGCTCGGTAAATCTTGTGCTCTTAGTATCGAACAATACATCCGGCTAGATCACACGCCGGAGGTCAAAGGGCTCGAATCCCTGTCGCGGACGCGATACAGCGTCGGCATTCGTTCGAACTGACACCACACCAACCCGGCCCGAACGCGGCTAGAATTGAGTAGTACGAAAACCCTGGCTCACATTCCGCTGATCGCGCTCGCCGCCGCGACCTGCGCCCCGTCCTGGGCAATGGCCGCGCCCCGAGTTATCGCGGTCAACGTCGACAACATCATCGCTCCGGTCACAGTCGAGATGATCACCAACGCGCTCGACCAAGCCGCCGCCAGCAATGCCGCGGCCGTGCTGGTTCGCCTGAATACGCCCGGCGGATTAATGGATTCGAGCCGCGAGATCACCTCGAAAATCGTCGCCTCGAAAGTACCGGTGATCGCCTACGTCACCCCCAGCGGAGGCAGGGCAGCCAGCGCCGGATTCTTCCTTCTAGAGTCGGCCGACATCGCCGCCATGGCTCCCGGAACCAATACAGGCGCATCTTCGCCCGTTTTGCTGACCGGCGAAATGGACGCGGTCGAGCGCAAGAAGGTCGAAAACGATGCCTCCGCCTGGCTTCGAAGCATGGTCTCCAAACGCGGCCACAACGCCGACCTGGCCGAACAGACCATCCGCGACGCCAAGGCGTTCACGGAAAAAGAAGCTCTCGACGACAAGCTCATCGACATCATCGCGCCCGACGAAAAGCAACTCTTTGAGGACCTCGATGGCCGCGAGATCACGCGCTTCGATGGCGCAAAGCAGACGCTGCACACCGCCGGCGCGGAGATCGTCGAATACCAACCCTCCGCGCGGGAGCGCATCATCAGCGCGGTGTCGGACCCAAACCTTGGCTTCATTCTGCTGATCGCCGGCGCGTTGGGCGTCTACGTGGAATTCAACGCCCCCGGCCTGATTCTGCCGGGTGTCATGGGCGGCATTCTGTTTCTACTCGGCCTCGCCTCGATCACCGTGCTGCCGATCAACTGGATCGGCGCCGCGCTTCTGATATTAGGCGCTGTGCTGCTGTTGCTGGAAGTTAAGTTCACATCGCACGGCGTCCTCGGTATCGGCGGCACGATCTCGATGGTTCTGGGCGCCTTGCTTCTGATCAACGGCCCGCCCGAAGTGCGCATCCACTTATCGACGGCTCTTTCTGTCACCGTTCCCTTCGCCCTGATCACCGTTTTCCTGGTGACGCTCGCGGTTCGAGCGCGGCGCAACAAGGCCGTCATGAGCCACGGCGGATTGTTGAACGAATTCGGTCAGGCTCGCACCGCGCTCGCGCCGTCCGGAACCGTATTCGTGCACGGAGAATATTGGGACGCGATCTCCTCCTCGCCGGTCGAACCCGGCGGCGAAGTGCGAGTCGTTTCCATCGACGGATTAAAGCTCCGCGTGGAACCGGCGCAGAAGAGATAGGTTTATTAGCGTGCATTCGCGTGTATTCGCGGCCTGAATCAGGTTTCTCTTCCGCGCTTTACGCTTTCACCCCGCTCTCCGCCTCTTCGCTCCGGCTATCCTCGAACCGAAGAGTCCGGTCGCTCATCCGAACCGGGCCACGAAAGCGCGGAAGCGTCCTGCAGGCAACCCCGCGCCGACGCGTTATACATGAGCCCTTTTGATGGTGTGAGGGTTACCAAACCACCGGGGGATCCCCCTTAAATTTTCGAACCGAATCGCGAGGGTTAAAGCAGCTCAGACGTACTGAAGAAGAACGGAATTTCCAC
>JASHRP010000745.1 GCA_030037375.1 Bryobacteraceae bacterium
CCGTGGGAGCGAGGATGTCATGCGACCCATGGCAGCTCGAGCAAGTTGCCGCCACCAGCAGCCCATCCTTGGTAAGCGCGAAGCCATGGATCGAATCCACGTACTGCGAATACACGTCGGTCAGTCCGTGCTGTTTGGCGAATTCCTTATTGGCGTGACACTCCCCGCAGGTGCGCGGCAGGTTCAGCGGATAAACCGGCGATGCCGGGTTCTTTACCGCAACGATTTCATGTGCTCCGCCATGGCAAACGGTGCAAGGCTGCGCGCCGGCGCTAGCCTTGGCGTGCACGCTGGAGGCAAGAGCCGCGGCCGCATCCGCGTGACACGATCCGCAGTTGACCCTGGCGATCTGATCGGGATGCGGGAAGCCTTTGATGTCGCTATGGCAGCCGGTACATCCTATAGAGGAATGGACGCTTGCGTGAAAGGGCGTCCCTTTTTCGTCGTGGCAGGCGAGACACAACTCATCGTTAGCGGCGCCCGCCCTCGCCGCCGTTAGAGCCAGCAGCGCGATCCACGCCGCGACGTGCAGCCTCATGACCAGGCCTCCTGAGCCGTCCTCAAAACCTCCCGGCCCTCCTCAATTGGACCCCGCGCCGGCCTGTCCGGGGGACAAGCCGAGGTCGCTCAGGATCTTCGGATTCTTCTCTTCCATCGCAGCGAGCTCGTGACAGGTGCTGCAATCGTTCGGAATCGTGCGACCGTCGGCGCTGGTGTGGCTGCCGTCGTGGCAGCGGAAACAGCCCGGCGAATCCATGTGGCCGAGGTTGTTGACGTAGCTGCCCCAGGTCACTTTCATCTCCGGAAAAATATTGCGCTCATAGATCGCCTCGACGGCGGTGATCGCTGCGTCGACATTCTTGCGATCGCCAGAGTAGACCGACGGATAATTCTTTTGATAGAAAGCGTCGAGGGTAGAGGAGATCTGTTTGCGGGCCGTAACGCGGTCTGGATATTCCGTCTTCAGCGCCGCCAGGGCTTGCTTCTTGATGTACGGCAGGCTGGGGCTGATATTTCCGTTGGCCATGGCGTCGTCGAGAGCGCGATCGGGCAACTGGAAGACGTGCGTCGGACGGTTGTGGCAATCGACGCAATCCATGACGCGGCGCTCGCCATGCGCGAGTTGGTCCGGCGTAACCTTATTGCCGGTGTCGTTGTAGACGGTCTGTTTACCGTTCACGTCGGTGTAGATCACCTGCGGGATGGTCTGGCGCTTGGCGTCGGTCGCGATGTACTCGATCTTGGTGTTGTCGGCCATGTGCGCGCCGTGGATGCCGACGGTCCCGTTCCAGGCGCGTCCGCCGACCTTCATCAGCAGTACAGTGGTCGCGGCGGAGTTCTGCTCGTCGTCGGAGTATTCGGTGTGCACCATCATCTTTTCGCCGGTAAAGCGCTGCGGCCAATGGCACTGCTCACAGGTTTCGCGCGCGGGGCGAAGGTTTTCGACGGGCGAAGGAATCGGCCGGGGATAGTTATTCAGTGCAACCGCCAGAACCTGGCCCATGCCCGAAAGCTTGGAGCGGACGAACCACGAAGCTCCGGGGCCGATATGGCATTCGACGCAGGCGACTCGCGCGTGCGGCGATTGCTGATACGCGACGAACTCGGGCTGCATGACCACGTGGCACACCTGGCCGCAAAACTGCTGCGTGTCCATGTACTCGATGCCGCTGTAAGTAAGATGGCCGGCAATGACGACGTTCGCCACAGTGGTCACCAGGACGAAGCCAAGCAATCTCCGTAGCTGCGGAGATTGGAGCGTCAACGGTGGAAAGGCCGGCTCGCCGCCCGCGCCCCTGAGCTTGCGGCGCCGTAGAATGATCCCCAGCGGAATCAGGGCCAGTCCGGCGAGCAGAACTCCCAAATCGGCCAGCCACAAGATTCCGAGGTACGGATTCTGATTGGTGGACTGGGACAGGGCGGGCAGTAGAAAGAACCAGGACACGCCCCCCGCCGTGGCCAGCACCACTCCAGCGAGGCTGATAAAGTTGCTCGATAGATAGACCAGGGGCGAGAGCCAGTGAAGCGGCCGGGAGCTAGGTTCGGTCGGCTGCATTGGCCTAGCCCTTCCCCAGGGCGACTCTCAGTCCGCCGATGACCATGTGGGTGCGGAAGCCTTCGTACAAGTAGAAGGCCTCTCCGTATCCGTAGTAGGTCCATTGAGCGAACAAGCTGACGCGCTTGCCCCAGGGAACCGAAAGTTTCGCCATGGGTTGATAATACGCCGTCGGCCGGCTTCCCGAGGAGATAAACAGAGATCCGCCGCCGGTTAGCTGCGGCGCGGGCCCGGCGCCGCGCTTCAGCTTGAAGTGGAACATGGTGGAGGCGATGTGCGCGTTATCGACATACAGCGATAACTGCGGCCCGAGCGTTCCGGGGTCAAGATATCCGATGTCGGAGCGAATGGTCGAGCGGGTGTAAGAGCCCTCAAAATCCCAGCCCTGTTTGGGCGGAGTCCACAGCAGCGAGAGAGATTCCTGGTGCTGGATGTACTTGAAGTTGACGCCGGTTTGGGGATCGTGATTGTTGAGCAGAGAGAAGTCGCCCGACAGGTTCAGCGACTTCGTCACCTGGTAGCGCCCCTTTGCCTGAACCCGTTGATAGTTGTAGAGGCTGGTGCGGAAG
>JASHRP010000746.1 GCA_030037375.1 Bryobacteraceae bacterium
GCTGCGGCTCCGATAGTCTCCTTGGCGGAGGGTAAGACTCGGCAGCCGTCGGGCGCGAGGCGAAGACGGACCCTTGAGGCCGGTTCGATCCGCCACTCAGGATTTTAGGCCGCACTAATTCTTCGACTCCTTCGACGCTTGTATCCCCCTTTTCATATCTTCAACTCCCCTCCTGAACTACATCCGCGAGTCCCGGCGTCCCGCTTTGATATTTTCCTTGACTCATCGCTTCTTTTGAGTCAAGCATGGGACGCCGCCAGTTTACGAAGTAGCGCAACCGGTCGCGGGCTTCGGGAAGCAGTCTGCGGCAGGAGAACGCGGGCGGCTTCACCAACTCCGCAGGCTCCAGCCCCTTCACGGCCGCAGGGTTGGAGCGAAATCTTCCAAACGGGCTTGTACCCGGCGCAACGGCTGAAAGGTAAGCGGCCGCTGCCTACGCCCTGCAACGCGATCCGGGCGTCCCATTTCGAGCTCAGTCCGTTCCAAAAGTTTTTTTCGCCTGCATCTCGCCCTTTTAACAGGACCCGCAGAAATCAAAAGAAACCGCCGGGGGCTTCTCCGATAGAAACTTTCAATCCGTCCCATCAAAAGATTCTAAAGCACATCGCTTCGCCGTGTTTCTATACTTGGGAAGGGCTTTTGAGCACTTTCTGGCGCTCCATGAAGAGAATCGAAGCCATCGTACAGCCGCACAAGCTTGAGGACGTCAAGGAAGCTCTAAAGGGTATCGGGATCGACGGAATGACCATCACTGAAGTGCGTGGCCACGGACGTCAAAAGGGGCACAAAGAAGTGTACCGCGGCATGGAATACCAGGTCGATCTTCTGCCCAAAGTGAAAATCGAGATGGTCGTTACGGATCAAAGGCAGGATGAGGTGGTTCAAACGCTAGTGAAAGCGGCCCGCTCCGGCAGGATCGGGGACGGCAAGATCTTCATTTACAATGTCGCCGACGCGGTCCGCATCCGCAACGACGACCGCGGCGACGCGGCCCTCTAGGGTAGGGAGTAACGTTGTGAACGATGCTGTGATCATTCCGCCTCCCCCGCCCGAGGAAGCGCACCGCACCTTAGCCACCCGAACCGCGGACGTCGACCGGCAAGTCCTTGCAGCCTTCGACTTGGCCATTGCAAAGCGATCAGCAGCCGGCTTAGCGTTGGTTGCCGTCGGAGGCTACGGCCGAAAGGAGTTGTTTCCGCAGGCCGATGTCGACTTGCTCCTACTAACATCCTCCGAAGCGGCGACGCCCGCGCGCGATGCGCTGGCGGACTTTCTCCAACAGCTATGGGACGGAGGGATTCGCCCGAGCCATTCCGTTCACAGTGTCGCCGAATGCACGATTGAGCACACCGGAAACGCGGAGCTGACCATCAGTTTGCTCGACCGGCGTTTCCTTGCCGGCGATCAGGCGGTTTTTCAAGCTTTGGCGGACCGGTTCCAGCCGTTTCTGGCGAAGCGCGGCAGTGCCATCGCCCAGCAACTGGCCGGATTGGCGGAGGGACGCAGGGCTAAGTTCCAGAACACCATCTATCACCTCGAGCCGAATGTGAAGGATGCGCCAGGCGGGTTGCGAGATCTGCAAACCACCCGCTGGCTCACGCAGATTGACCCTCAGCAGGGCTTGCCGTCCCTTGAAGGCGCGCTCGCTTTTCTCGCGGGTGTCCGCATCCGCTTGCACGAGCTCAGCGGGCGCGACCAAAACGTGCTGACGTTCGAATTGCAGGATGCACTCGCGGAGCAACCCGCCGCTCTAATGCGCGAGTATTACCGCTACGCGCGCGTAGTGGACCGCGCCGTACGCCAGGCCATCGAGGCGGCGACGGAGCGGCCCGGGACCCTGCTGGGCCGCTTTCACGAATGGCGGGCAAGGCTTTCAACCTCGGAGTTTACCGTTTCACGAGAGAAAGTGCTGCTGCGCGCGCCGCAACCTCCCGAGGATTTGTCGCTCTACGAATTCACCGCACGCCATCAGCTGCGCCTAGCTCCGGATACAGTGGAGCGCCTGCGAGGCGTGACGCCGAAAGCCGGATGGATGGAGTGGAAGCGGCTGCTCGCATTGCCTCGTCCGGCGGCTGGCCTTCGGGCGATGCAAGATTCGGGAGCTTTGGGTGCGGCTCTGCCGGAATGGTCCAACATCGAATGTCTGGTCGTCCGCGATTTTTATCATCGCTACACCGTTGACGAGCACACTCTCGTGGCCATCGGTGCGCTGGAGCAGATTGCCGACGCGCGGTTCTCTGAGTTGATGGGCGAAATCGAAGATCCGGCGTTGGTGCGTTTCGCGTTGATGCTGCACGATATCGCGAAAGGCTCGGGACGCGATCATTCGCAAGCAGCCGTGGAAGTCGCGCACACGGTGATGGACCGGATGGGCGCGCCTGAAACCGACCGCGCCACGGTTGAGTTTTTGATCGAGCGGCACTTGGACATGTCCGGTGTGATGAGCTCACGCGATCTGCATGATGGTGCGACCGCCCGCGTGCTCGCCGAAAAGATTGGGACGATAGAGCGCCTGAAACTCCTCACCATGCTGACTTACGCGGATATCACCGCGGTAAATCCACAGGCGATGACGCCCTGGCGCCTGGAGCAACTGTGGAGGGTCTATCTGCTGGCGCACGATGAGCTGACCAAGGAACTGGAGAGCGAAAGAATTCATTCCGCCGCCGGCATGCCCCCCGAACGCGCGGAGTTCCTGGAAGGTCTGCCCGTCAGGTATCTGCGCACCCACACACAGGCCGAGATCGATATCCACTACGCTCTTTCGCGGCAACTTGAGTCGCGCGCGGTGGCGATCGAGATCCACAACGAGCGGGGCTTTTATCGTCTGACCCTGCTTACCAAGGACCGTCCGGCGTTATTTGCCTCCGTCGCCGGCGCAATCGCGAGTTTTGGCTTGAACATCCTTAAAGCCGAGGCTTTCGCCAACTCACGCGGCGTCGTGGTGGACACATTCACGTTCTCGGATCCTCACCGGACCCTGGATTTGAACCCGACCGAGGTTGACCGGCTTCGCGGCGTGGTCAGGAAGGTACTGGAGGGCAAGCAGGAAGCGGAGAGATTGCTGCGCAGCCGTCCCAAGCCTCTCCTGCCGTCGAAAGCGCGGCTCAAGCCGCGAGTCGCCGTGAAGAACGATATCTCAGAGGCCGCCACTTTGGTCGAGATCGTCGCCGAAGACCGTCCCGGCTTGCTTTACGATCTTGCCCGCGTAATCTCGGAGGCGGGCTGCAACATCGAGGTAGTTCTGATTGATACCGAGGCCCATAAGGCCCTAGACGTGTTTTACTTAACCCACCAAGGCCGTAAGCTCGACCCGCCCGTCGAGGAACAATTGAAAGCGGGTCTATTGGCTGCCTGTCTCGCGCCCCATTAGGGCGCCTACCCGAGTTGCCCCGCCTGAAGTACCACCTTCAGTCTAGTGTTTTGTCTGGAAAATGGCGATAAGGAGATGAGGATGACTTCCGGATGGAATGCCTTTATTGCCATAAGAGGCTAGGGTTCTTCGCGTCCAAGAAGCGGCCTTTCTGCTCCGAATTGCACGAGGTTGCCTATCAGGACGAGCAGCAGGGCTTAGCTTTGCGCCGCGTGTTGGATCCGCTGTTCACGGAACCAGCCCGGAAGCCTCCCTTACAACAAGGAACACCTCCTGGAGGATCTCTCGGAACAACCGCGCGCCACCGGCTTCCGCCCGCGGCTTCATTGGCGTCGCCGCCCAGCGCGGATGCCGCAGAACCGCCGCCGCCCGAAGACTCCGTACCTGCGAATCACAACGGGGAAATCCATACCCCACCGGCTCCGCCGCCGTATGGTCCGTTTCTGCGACAGCTTCATCCTCAGGCTGTCGCGTTGGACCACGCGGCTCCCTCGCCTCTCCCGGCGCTTGAAGAACCGGGCTCGCAACTCGAATTTCCGCATAACGGCACTTTGATCGAGGACACATGGGACGGCATCGATAGAGTCACCGGCGGACCATTGGTTGAACCGTTTGAGGAGCCGGGGCCGAGCCTGCAAGGGCTGCTCTCGCAGCTTCCCGTTCCCGCATTGAGCCCCGAAGATTCAGCGTCTGCGGTGAAGGGCTCACTCGAC
>JASHRP010000747.1 GCA_030037375.1 Bryobacteraceae bacterium
GAAGCCATGGTCGCTGGATCGTAAGGCGAGACGCCGACCAATTGTGACTGCAACACTCGATTTACGGCCAGCGACGCGGCAAGACCCAGGACCGCCCCCGCAGCCACCGGCAGCATCCCTTCGCTGAAGATCATTCCGCGGATATCTTCGACCGTCGCGCCGATCGCCATCCGCACGCCGATCTCCCGGGTGCGCCGGCCCACCGAATGCGCGATCACCGCATACAACCCAATCGCCGCGAGCACCAGCGCAATCGCCGCAAAGATCGGCGCGACCGTGGCGTGCTTCCCCAACTCGCTATGCAGCGCATCCATGGAATCGCGATCGAAACCCATGTGCGCCTTCAAGGTCATGAACTCTTCCAGCGGCACATCGGAATCGATTTTCTGTACCTCCGCCCGAACTGTGCCCGCCAATGCCCCCGCCGATGCAATGGTCATCCGAGTTCGAACCAGGAACCACACGCGAGCCGGTGGACGTTGGAGCAGCGGCACGTAAACCAGGGGTTTGAACTGCTGCCGAGTCGCATCATTTTGCATGATGTTCGGAACCACGCCGACCACAGTCAGCCAATCGCTCGGCCGGTTCCGAACCACAGAACGAAGATGTTTGCCGATCGGGTTTTCGCCAGGAAAGAACCGTGCGGCAAAGCTCTGGTTGATCAAGGCCACCGGCAATGAGCCCTGCCGGTCGCCGTCGTTGAACTCGCGGCCTGAAATCGCACCCGCCGAAACCACACCGAAGTAGCTCGCGCCGATCCCAAAGAACGGTACGGTCTCTCCGCCGTCCTCCGGGGCGGCCGGTTTTCCTTCGATCTCGAACGTTTGCGGACTTTGGGAATAGTTGGGAAGATTGCTGGCAAGCGTCGCCTCTTCGACTCCTGGAATCGTCCGCAATCGCGTCTCCAGCCGCTCGTAATACGAGCTGCGTGCTTCCGCGCTCGGGTATTTGTCGGATGGCAGCCTGGCCGATCCAACCAGGACGTGCTCGGGATCGTGCGCGCCTGTGTTGGCGGTAACGATCGCCGCGAAACTCCGCACTAACACGCCCGCGCCGGAAAGCAGCACGATCGCCAAAGCCATCTGCCCCGCAATAAGTCCCGCCGCAAACCTCTTCCCGCGACGGCCCTGTGTTACTCCTTGCGCGTCCCCCTTCAGTGCTCCGTTCACGCCGATTTGCATCACTCTCGCGACGGGAGCGAGAGAGAACAGAATCGCGGAGCCCAGCGTGACCGCCGCCAGATACCAGAACGTGCGGAAATCCACGGTGTAGTCAAGCACCTGATACATGGAGAACGTCACCAAGTCCCACTGGTGGATGCACCACTTCGCGATCCACCGGCCGGCCGTTCCCGCGACCGCCGCAATCGTCAAGCTTTCCATGAGGACCTGGCGGATCATCCTTCCTTGCCCCGCGCCCAGCGCGATCCGAGTCGAGTACTCACGCGCACGGCCGATGCTTCGAGCCATCGAAAGATTCGCGAGATTGGCGCACGCGATCAGGAACACAAACCACGCCGCGGCCCATAGCGAACCCCAAATGATCGACGCATCCGCGCCGCTGTTTGCCTCGGCATGAGTGAACATGGTCGGGACAACGCCGCGATTGGCCGCTGGGTACGCCGCTTCCAAACGCCGATTGATGGTTTCGAGTTCCGTGCGCGCCTGCCGAAGACCCACTCCATCGCGCAGCCGCCCGACCGCAAGGAATGCCGCAGGAGTCGGCCCTCTGTGCTTGAGCTCCGCGGTTTGCACCAGCGGAATCCACAGGTCCCATTTCGTGGGAAAATCGAAGCCTTCTGGCATGACGCCGATGATCGTCGCCGGCGATCCGTTCATGTGCACGCGCATGCCGACGATATCGGCGCGGCTGCCGAAGCGGCTCACCCAAAAGCGATGGTTGAGAATCGCAACCATCGGCGCGCCGGGCAGTTCATCGGCTGGAGCAAAATCGCGCCCCAACATCGGATGAACGCCGAGCAGCCCGAACGTGTTCGCACTCAGAGCAAAAGCGCTGGTGTCGAGCGGACGGCCATCGCCGTCCTTAAAAGTGATGCCGCTCTCCGCTACAAACGCGAGCCCCTCAAATGATTTGCTCTCCCTGCGCCAATCCTCGAAATCCGCATACGAAATGAGGCCGCCGGCGGGACGACGCTCCTGCATGTAAACCAGACTGTCAGGACGCTGAGCGAGCGGCAGGCCTCGAAACAGCATGGTGTCCATGACCGCGAACACCGTAACGTTCAGGGCGATCGCGAGCGTGAGCGTCGCAACCGCGGTCACCGTGAACCCGCGATCCCGGCGCAAACCCCGCCAGGCGAATCGCAGATCGTAGACCATCGCTTCAAACTGCGTTCGGAAGTTGACGGCGGCCACCGGCGCGATTATATAGCAGATGTTGCGTTCAGAATTGTTTGGCATTTAGCCGTCAACATTATTAGGCATGCTGAGCTACCCGCCCTGTCCGCCCGACGACTGCCCACGGCTCCCGTAAAGGCGGTAAGGAAGAACCCTCCGGGTTGGGCGCCACATAAAGTACATGGCCGGACACTCGAACGCCAAAACCACTGGGCTTTATGACCGACGCACCGATGACATCAGCCCTTCTGAGGTCGCCAAGATCGGGATTTGAGAATCATCCGAGGCGGAACCACCAGACCGGCGCAATGGCGGCTAAGATTGCGGCAATCTGAACGCCACATGTTCTCAGGCCGAGAGAAGGAGCGCGGGGAAGCCATCTAAGGGAATGCCAAGCTACCAATGGAAACTGACCAACCATGAGAAGCTGCCACATGTGTTCCGCTCCATTGTCGGGCTCTCGCGTGGGACCAACGAGATAATGGACGACAACTGCAAAGGCGAACATCGACATGACAGGGGGCATCCAAGCGCTGAATCGCTCGCTTAACGGGGGAGGGACGCGGGTAAACCAGCGCTTGAAGTCTGCCCTGGTTTCTTCGCTCGCTGTAGCCCATAGCAGCAGTATGAGCACAAGGAGCACGCCGAAAGGCAAAATGTTCCAGAACAGCTTCACCACTCCATAGGTATCATGCCTGGCCCTATCAGGGAGACCACGCGTTATCACACGCAATCCTGAGGGCGCTGGCACCGGATGGGCGGGTTCCGGGGTTGGATTCCTCCGCAGGTCGCTCGATCCGCTCTTCGGCGGCGCGGAGGACACGGCTCGGAGATCGGGCAACCTAGCCTAGAGAATGCGCTTTATGTCGCGCATGCCGTGAAGGACGCGGATGATCTGTAGCGGCGTCGTTGCCGGATCATACACGATCAAGTAATTGGAGTAGCGTCCGAGGGTCCAGAAAGCGGAGGGGAAGGGCGGTCAGGTCCTTGCGCATCTGCCCGCCCAGCGGCGCTTGGGCGATCAGGGCGCAGGCCTCGTGGACGGCGTTCTCAACCCGGTCGGCGTTCGGGGTCGTCGCCGGCTATATACGTCCAGATTTCGAAAAGGTCGGCGGATGCCTCCGGCGTGAACCGGTATGAGGTCATGCCGGGCGGTTGTGATCGGCGAGCCACGCCCGCTTCTTCGCGGCCGTCTGCTCACGCACCTGCTCTGCGTCGATCAGTTCACCGCGCTGTGCGGCGGCGTACCCTTCATCGATCTTGGCGCCGATGCTGGTGCGGTTTGCCGACAACCATTCCTCCTGGTCGTGGAGCATCTGGACGGCGCACTCCACGAATTCTTCCACGGTCTCGTAAGGGCCGCGCCGGATATCCGTCTCGATGAGACGTTCGAGCTCGGGCTTCAGATGGATATTCATAGATGTGCGGTAAGCCGCCTTTTCAGCATCTGCCAACTTCATGATGGCAGGGCTAAGCACATAACGCTACGCACCCCTCCCACCTCATCCCACTCGGCGTGGACGGATTGGACCGTCGCCTTGGTGGACTTGTATAGCCAGTCAGCGAGGGTGGTGGCGAGGTCTTAGGCCAGAACGGCGGCTTCGCCGGCCGCACGGCGCTTCTGAAAATGAAGATCAGGAAATTACCGATTTCGACTGTTTTCAAATTGGCCGTGTCTCGGGGCAGCCCCCGAACGGCGGCCTCGGTCTTTTCCAGTTCTCGCAAAAACCCTCCGAAAGAAACGCAACTCGATCCGCCGCCACCTGCGCGCATCCGCGAATCCGTAGTTCCTCGAAGCTGTACCAAGCTTCACCAGGCGCGGAGCTTGCGGGACCTCTCCGCGCTTCCCGGCAACCGGCTGGAGCCGTTGAGCGGCAACCGCGCGGGCCAGTACAGCCTTCGCATCAACGATCAGTTCCGGCTTTGTTTTCGATGGAAGGACCCGGACGCCTTTGAAGGTCGAGATCGCGGATTATCACTGAGGGAGGTTTTAAACGATGCCTAAGCTGCTGCCGCCCGTCCATCCTTGCGAGACCGTTCGCGAAGAGGTCCTAGTGCCGCTCGGTATGAGCGTGAACCAGCTCGCCAAGGCCCTTAAGGTCGATACTGCCCGGCTCGATGAAATCGTTCGCGGGCGCCGCGGAATTACCGCGGACACTGCATTGCGGCTTTCCCGCTATTTGGGAACGTCGGCCGAGTTCTGGGTCGGGCTCCAGGCCGATTACGATCTCCGGGTCGCGCGGCAGGCGAAGCTGAAAAAGATCGAGCGGGAGGGGACGCCCAAGCCGCGGGCGGCTTAGGGGAGTCCCGTCTCCTTGGGTAGCTACTTCGCCCTCGCCTTGCCCATCGTCAACTCCACCAGCTGCCCCGCCAAATCCTCGGATTCGTCGATTTGCAACCTGATTTCGCGATTCTGGCGGGTGAGATGCACGCCGTCCCAGACCTTCTGAAGATCCGTCTGGTTCTTGGGCATCGCCATGCGAACCAGGCTAAGCATCGCGGTGAAACCGCTTTCGAGTTGCTCGGCATCCTGATCGGACCGCGCCGTTGCCACCGATGTTCCGGTCAATCCGCGGGACAGATCCAGATATGAAGTTTCGGATTCGATCATGCCAAAAATTTTATTGACATTGTTTAAATTACTTCCGCTCTCGAAAGGCAGCTTGATGTTGCCGTTGGTGAACGCCGACCATATCTGAGCAGTCGCGGGCATTCGAGCCAGCAGCGCCGCCATCGCCGCAGGCGGGCCAGCTGATTTCTCGTGCGCATCGACCATCGCTTTCAACTCATCCGTATCGCCGATCGCGAGCACCGTTTGGTTCACCAACAGAATTGCGTTCACATCGCCGCCCACCAGCGTAAAGCCTTTGTAGCCGAACCGGCTGTCGCCTCTGTTTTGAAGCTTTGGCTCGCCTTCGTCCGAGAACATTCCGTGCCCGAGCAAAGCGCCGCGCTGCCCGTTCGAGACGTACAGCAGCTCCCACAGATTCTTGCGCGGATCGATACCCACACGTCCGGCGAATTCATCAATGAAGGAGATGTCGCGATGAGCCAGCGAAGATTGATACAGCGGAGTCTTCTCGATCGCCTCAAGCCGCACCCCAGCCAGCAGGGTCGTATCCGCCGGAATCAGCCCGGCGAGCGCCGGATCGATCCTCGGACCCGGCGGCGGCGCATGGCTACACCCGGCCAGCGCTAGCGCGATCCCAAGCAGTAGCGCAATGCGCATTACTTGCCCGCAGCCGCCTCAACCGCGCGCATCACCCGAAGGAAATTCGCTCCATAGATTTTACGAATATCTTCCGCTGTATAACCTTTTTCGAGAAGCGCGCGAGTGAGATTCGGGTACTTGGAAACATCATCCAAACCCACAGGCGTGCACTCCACGCCATCGAAATCGCTGCCAATGCCGATCGCGTCGATGCCCGCAATCTTTCGAATGTGATCGATGTGCTCGACCACATCGGCCAGCGTGGCGCGAGGCGTTGGAGTTTGCTTCTTGGCTTCGGCGTCCGCGGACTTCTGCGATACGAAGCCGCAGTTGAAGTTTACGTCCACCACTCCGCCCTTCTTCGCCAGCGCGACGATCATCTCGTCCGTCATGTTGCGTGGAACATTGGTCAGAGCCCGGCAACTCGAATGCGACGCGAAAATCGGCGCCTTGCTCACCTCCAACGCGTCCCAAAATGTCTTGTCGGCGACGTGCGAAATATCCACCATCATCCCCAGCCGGTTCATCTCCCGGATCACGTCTTTGCCGAACGGCGTCAGCCCATCGTGATGCTTCACGCCTTCCTTGGTGATATCTCCCGAAGAATCGGCCCAGTTGTTGGTGTTGGTATGCGTCAGCGTCATGTACCGCACGCCCAGATCGTAATAGTCGCGCAGCAGCCGCAGACTGTCTTCAATGGCGTGCCCGCCCTCGATTCCCATCAGCGCCGCGATCTTGCCTCGCCGGTGCGCCTCCTCGATGTCCTTCGCCGAAGTGGCGAACATGAAATCGTTCGGATACTTGCCGATGATGTCGCGCTTCACCGTATCGATCATCTGCAGCGTCCGGTTCGCGGAGTGATTCCCCTCCACGTAGCGCGATGAAACATAAACCGCGAAGAACGTCGCGCCGACGCCGCCCTCCTTCAATCTCGCGATATCGGTATGGTGCATCGAGCCCTTCGAGCCGATGTCGTAACCGTCAACTGTGAAGCTCGGCACATCGTTGTGGGTGTCGATCAGGATGGCGCCGTGATGCACCCGCATGACTTCAGCATCGCTGACGGTTCGATTCTGGGCAGGGAGCAGAAGGGCTGGGAACACAAGGAACAAGCGGCGCCGCATGCTTCTCATTGTGATACACTTTAGTTTCTATGCGTCGCACCGCTTACGCGTTTTGGTTTTGGCGTGGCTATTTTGCCCGCTGATACGCGTACGGGTGGCGTTGGTTGATTAGAAGTTAGTGAAGGTAAACCGGCCCACTTGAAGGCAAGTGGGTCTTTTGCTTTTTACGAAGGAGTAAGCGGGAGACCCAAGATGATTATCTCGATGAAACTGCATTCCACGAAAGAAGAGATCGCCCAAGTCAAGGCGCGCATCGAAGAGTTCGGCTACAAGGTCCACTCCATCGAAGGCGAAGAACGCGTCGTCATCGGCGCTGTCGGCGTCGGCGATGTGACCAATTGCCTGGAGTCGCTCGAAGCCATGCCGCAGGTCGAGAAGGCCGTGCGCATCTCCGCTCCTTATAAATTCGTCAGCAAGGAATTCCGCCAGGCCAAGACCGAGATCAAAGTTCGCGGCACGGTGATCGGCGGAGACGAATTCGTCGTGATGGCCGGGCCATGCTCCGTCGAAAACGAAAAGCAGATTCTCGAATCGGCTGAAATAGTCGCGCGGGCCGGTGCCAAGATCCTGCGCGGCGGAGCCTTCAAGCCGCGGACTTCACCCTACGATTTCCAGGGTCTCGAGCTCGAAGGGCTGAAGCTGCTCGACAAGGCTCGCCGAGCCACCGGCCTCGGCATCATCACCGAAGTCATGAGCGATCGCGACGTTCCCATGGTCGCCGAATACGCTGACATCCTTCAGATCGGCGCGCGCAACATGCAGAATTTTTCGCTATTGAAGACGCTCGGCCAATGCGGACGGCCGATATTATTGAAGCGAGGCATGAGCTCCACCGTCAAGGAGCTGCTGATGTCAGCCGAGTACATCGTTGCTCACGGGAATCCTCAAGTGATGCTCTGCGAGCGCGGTATTCGCACCTTCGAAACCGTCACCCGCAACACCTGCGACATCGCGGCCGTGGCTGCGTTGAATGAACTGACCCACTTGCCCGTGATCCTCGACCCCAGCCATGCGACCGGCAAACGCAGCCTGGTTCCGGCGCTCTCCCGCGCGGCCGTTGCCATCGGCGCGGACGGATTGATCGTCGAAGTCCATCCCAATCCCGAAAAGGCCATGAGCGACGGGGCGCAATCGCTGGATCCCAAGCAGTTCGCGCAAATGATGGAAGACCTGAAGCCCTACATCGAGCTTTGGAAGCGCCGTCCCGAATTGGCCGCCCAGCACGTAGCAGTGTAAGCTGCCTTTAGTGCAACCTCGCTTTCGGATCTGGCAACTCATCCTCGTTTTGGCGCTGCTCGTTGGCGGCGCGGCCGGATATTGGTATTGGCATAATCTCCGCGCCTGGGACGCCTCAGGCCTCATGCAGTCGCTGCCTCTGAACGGCGCCGTGAAGCTGTATGTCGACATAGCGAAGCTGCGCGCCGGCGGCGCGCTGGACTTGATCGCCGGGAAAAAAGCCGTTGAAGATCCCGAATACCGCGCCTTCGCGGAGCAGATCGGCCTCGATTACCGTACCGATCTGGACGCGATCGCGGTCTCTTTCGTCAACGGCGGCGTCTATGCGGCCGCGCGTGGGCGATTCAATTGGAAGAAGCTCGACGATTATGCAAAATCCCAGCAGGGCCACTGCGCGGGTCAAGTCTGCACCATGCCCGGCAGCCAGCCGAACAAAAATACTTCGTTCTATCCGCTGACCGGCCACGTTCTGGCGATAGCCGTCTCGGATGCGCCGGAGGGAGTAAGAATGGTCTCGGCCGGCCAGAGCAAGGGCTTTTCGGTTCCCCCGGCGTTCGTATGGATCTCGGCGCCCGGTTCCTCGTTCCAGAATCCGCCCGCGGTGATTCCGGGCACGCGATCGTTCCTCACGCCGCTGGCGGACTCGCAGGAGGCCAGCTTCGGGGTGAAGCCGCGCGATTTCGGGAAGGGCGACGAACTCGAAATCCGTATGGATGTCTTAAGTAAATCGGCTGACGCGGCTACCCAGCTTGCGGGCAATCTGACCTCGGTCACCTTCGAGCTGCGTCACATGCTCTCGCTCGATAAATTGACGCCACCGAAATCCAGCCTCACCGCATTGCTGGTTTCCGGCCATTTTGAAGCGCACGAGTCTCGCGTGACAGGAACCTGGCCATTGGACCTGGAGGTCATTCAGGCCTTAGCTTCGGGAAAAGTTAATTAAAAACTCCTAAACAAGGGCGTCCGAAAAAAGTGGTCCAGCCGCGGCCGAAACCGTGTATACTGTTGGAAAACCTAACGCATGCAGCGTCCACTGGCAGCACTTATGGTGTGCGGCGCGGCGCTGTTTGCCGCCGACAATCCGGCAACGGTAGGAGGGGGAACCTCGAAGCCAGCTTCTGGGAAAAAGCTGTCATCGAAGACTGACGTTGGCCAGTGTTTCAAGATCCATCGGATGCTCCGGGCCGACGAAGCGCATTATTGGGCGGAGTGGACTAATGCCTGCCCGTTCACCATCGAGGCCGTATACGTCTTAGTGGGTTTCGCCGATCACTCGAAAAAGGAATTGGGCAACGGCGTGTGGCCTATGTATTTCATTCAACCTGGCGTCCATCGGGTTACGCGCTTTAGCGCGCCGGCGGGCGTAGCCGATTTTGCAACCGTTCACTTGCACCGGATAACGACCGATTCGGCGGATGCATTTAAAGAGGACCGAATAGCGGTGGAGCTTGTGGAGAGACAGACCGTTCCCCCGGGAACCATCGGAGACACGGCCATCGGCCGTGTAATTCCCTACGATCCTAATACGAAGTATTAGCAAACCAGCTTTAAATGAGCTGGACCTGCCGGACGATAAGCCGGTTTCTGTATCCCGCGATTACGGGGCGACGGTCATTCCTCTAGGCCGGAAATTACTCCCCGGCTCAAGCAACCTACCCGGAAGTCGTAACGGAGCGGGCCGCTCCTGCTCCCCTATTTGGTCTTGCTCCGCATGGGGTTTACCCTGCCAGCGTCCGTTGCCGGAGCCGCGGTGCGCTCTTACCGCACCTTTTCACCCTTACCGGACCGGGATTGCTCCCCATCCGGCGGTATTGTTTTCTGTGGCACTTTCCGTGAAACTCGCTTGTGAGCGCGTCCCCCCGGCCGTTAGCCGGCATGCTGCCCTGTGGAGACCGGACTTTCCTCCCGTCAGCGGCCTTAGAACCACGAAACGGGCGACCGCCAGTCCGGCAGGTCCAAATCCATATTGCCAGAAACACAGGGGCTGTGTCATGAATCAATAAGTCGATAACTCTCAAGGCCGGAGCCTTGAGGCGCCAGGGCGTGGTCCAATCCAAGGGAGGGGTGGACACGCCAGCCACAACAGTTTAAGGTAGAAATGTTGTAAGCGTCAGGAGGGCACTTAGAAATGTTTCGCAAACTCGCGGCTGTGCTGATCTTTCTCACGTTTTCCGTGAGCGTTTGGCCGCAGGGACTGAATGTCCCGCCCGGTGTTACCAAAGACGACTGGGAAGAGATCAATTTCGAGTTCAATTCATCCACGCTGGTGGACGGTTTCCCCAGCCTGCTCCGTTTAGCCGAGTTGCTTCAAATGAATCGCGGCTACAAAGTCCGGGTGGAAGGTCACACCGATATCATCGGCGGCACGCAGTACAACGACCAGCTAGGTTTGGCGCGCGCCAACGCCGTGCGCGACTTCCTGGTAAAGTACGGCGCGATGCCCAGCCAGATCGACGCAACCTCCGAAGGAAAAGCCAACCCGAGATATCCGGGCCAGCGACAGGCCTACAGCCGCACGGATGAAGCGCGCTGGATGAACCGGCGCGTATCCTTAACTGTGCTCGACGCGCAGGGCCGTCCGGTCAGCGCGGCCGGAAGCGCGGGCGAAGCGATCCGCGCATTGCAGACTCCGGCGGCGACGAATCCGGATTGCTGCAATGAGGTGCTGAAGCGGCTCGACAAACTGGATGACATTGCCAAAATGCTGAAGGACCTCGGCGACCAAAATGCCGATCTGAGGAAGCAACTGGATGCGTTAAGACAGGCTCAGCAGGTTCTCGAATCCAAGGTAAACCAGCCCACGACGCCTCCTCCCGCTCCGCCGACCGCGGCCGAAGTCGGCAACGAAGTGGCCAAGGCGCTGGAGGCTAAGAAGGAACCGTTATTCTCCCTGCTCGGCGTAAGCGTCGGCATGGACGATACCGGCAACACGACCTTCCAGGGCAAAGGGCGGTTCTTCGCTCCGATGGGCGAACATTTCGCTTTCCAAGCGGACGCCGAATATCTATATTTCAAAACCGATCGTGAAGGACAATTCGATGCCGGTATCGTGAATCGCGAGGGCCACATTCAAATGGGCCTGTTCGCCAGCATGAAATACGCCGACCTTACGCAATATCAGAACGGCGGAACGCTGGGCCAGGGCGCATTCACCTTGGACTACGTCTTCAAGCGCGGCATGATCGGCTTCTTCGGAACCAAGGGTTTCAAGAATACCGCGCTGGTTAATTCCGTAAACGCGACGGATCCGGTGACCGGAGCGCTGCTAAATCATCTTTTCATCAACAGCTATTTGAGCATGGTCGATCAAGCCGGAGTGAGCACTACTCTAGCTCTGTGGGGCAACAACTACCTGGAAGCGAACGCCGGTTACTTGCACGGCCTCCAGGTGGGCAACCGCTTCGGCGGGACAGCGCGATTGATTTTCCCGTTGAACTCGCATGTGGCGATCACGGCGGAGGGGGACATCAACGAGACGCTGGTCGGGCCGAAGAACAGCGGCGAGGGATTGATCGGTTTGGAAATCGCGAATATGCTGCGGCCGAAGGAGCTGCTGGCTGCCGATCACCCGGTTCCGGTTCAGGTCCCGCGCATCCGCTACGACGTCATCTCGCGTAAGGTACGCAACGGCGACGATCCGCCCGTTGCGGACGCTGGACCGAATCAAGTCAACGTGCCTGCCGGGTTGATCACGCTCAATGGTTCGAACTCCTATTCGCCGGACGGGAACCCGATCACCTTCAAGTGGACCCAGGTTGTCGGTCCGCCGGTCACGCTCTCCGCGCCGACTTCGGCGGTCACAACCTTCACCGCGATTGCCGGACAATACTACACGTTCCGCCTGGTCGTGACGGACAACTACGGTTTACAGGGCTTCGCCTACGTCAGCATCTCCACCGCAACCACGCCGACGCCGCGCATCCAATTCTTTACGGCGACTCCGGCGCAGATCACGCCGGGTCAATCCTCCACGCTGTCGTGGAGCGTGACCGGCGCGACGACGGTGACCATCAGCGGCCTGGGCTCGGTTTCGCCGACCGGTTCCGCGCCGGTGAGCCCGACCGTCACCACCACCTATACCCTGACCGCGACCAACTCCGCCGGAACAACGACCGCGACGGTAACGGTTGTGGTAGCCGCGGCGACCTCGGCGTTCCAATACTGCTACGCCACTCCGGCGAACATCATGGCGGGTGAATCGGCTACGTTGTACTGGGCTGTGAACAACGCCACCGGCGTGACCATCTCCGGCATCAGCGGCACGCAATCGGCGACCGGCACCTACGTGGTGTCTCCGACCGCCAGCACCAACTACACCATCACCGCGACTGGCGGGACCGGAACGGCGGCAACTTGCAGCGTGGCGGTGAGCGTGACGCCGGGTCAAGTCCCGCGCATCATCCAGTTCTCGGCCACGCCCGCAACCATCCAGGGCGGCGCGAGCTCGACGCTGTACTGGGCGGTGGATAACGCCACTTCTGTGAGCATCAACAACGGAGTGGGATCGAACCTGGCGCTGAATGGAAACATCCAAGTCACGCCGGCCACGACCACCACTTACACCATCACGGCGACGAATCAGTTCGGTTCATCGACGGCGACGACCACGGTGACCGTGAACGTGATTCCGCTTCCGGTGATCACGTCCTTCACGGCCAATCCCGCCACCTCGACGGGAGCGGGCAGCAGAGTAACGCTCACCTGTAATACGCAGTACGCGGTGAACGTGAATATCAATGGCGCCATGTTCCTGGCCGCCAACGATACTCTGGCGGTGTTCCCGACGACCACCACCAACTACACTTGTATCGCCACCAACCAGCTTGGCCAAACGGCGACGGCCAACGTGACCGTGGTTGTGCCTCCGCCCGCGGCGAACGCAGGCGCGCCGCCGACGGTGGTGCTCGCCAGCACTTACATCACGACCACCAATCGGACTGTGACGGTGGATGCCTCCGGGTCCACCAGCCCGGCCGGCAACAACCCGCTGACCTACTTCTGGTCGACGGCCGCCGGGAACGTCTCGAACATCTCGAACCCGACGGCAGCGGTCACGACGGTCACTGTCGGCCAGAACTACGGCGAGTATGATGTCGCCGTCACGGTGACCGACAGCAAGGGCCAAGCGTCTACCGGAGTCGTGCGGATCATGCTGGTCTCGACGGCCAGCGTTCCCGGACAAGGGGGAACGATTGACGGACCGACGCCTCTAAATTAAGAAGCGCCACTTAAGAAGCAGCCTCAACGCGCCGGAATCTTCGGGTACCGGCGCGTTTTGCTTTGTTGAGTGATTGCGGCGCTAGGTATTCGGCGTAGGGCATTCACCCGGATGTCCATAATTGGCCGAACGGCCGATGGTAGAACATGCCCATCCAGGTCCGCGTCTGCGATGAAGTCCTTCCCGGATCCCGATCGCCCGCTAAGTGGATTATCGTTCCGCAGGCGGAAACCACGGCGAGGGATATCATCCGCATTCGCGTACGCGAGGAAGTGGACCGCCATAACGAATCCTTGCCGGAGGTTTTCACCGGCCTGGTGCAGCCTGAGGAATCCGAGCGCATCCTCAACGGATTCCGCATGCGGCAGCGCCGCCCGCTTAGCTGGGAAGCTCAGTTCGAGCGCGCCTGCTCCAGCTTCGAACGGAACGGATTTCTGTTGTTGGTTGACGGCGAACAGGCCACCGACCTCGATCAGCGCATCGAGTTGCAAGCTGATTCCGAAATACAGTTCGTCAAGCTCGTGCCATTG
>JASHRP010000748.1 GCA_030037375.1 Bryobacteraceae bacterium
GGCTGGAGGCCGAGAGCCAGTTTGAGCTCGAGATCAGTCTGGCGGCGCGCTACGCCGCGTGGGCTACGCTCGCGCCGGAAGGTCGAGCGAAACATAAGCACGGAGTCTTGTTCAAGACGCCGCACAAGCTCGACATGATGCATCTGGTGCCGGTCGAGGACTTGATTGCAAACGGCGCGGCGAAGCTGCGGCTGCCGGTCGATCATTGGCGCAAGCGCGAAGGTTTTCAGCTTACCGACGCAGGCATGGATGTGACGGCCGCGCTGGATCAGGCTCACTATTGCATCAAGTGCCACAACCAGGAGAAGGATAGCTGCTCGACCGGTCTGCGCGAAAAAACAAGCGAATTTCGCAAGAGCGTTTTCGGCGTGACATTGGCGGGCTGCCCGCTTTCGGAGAAGATCTCCGAGATGAACGTGGTCCGGCAGCGCGGGAATCCGGTGGGAGCGCTGGCGATCGTCACCATCGATAATCCGATGGCCGCGGCCACCGGCCATCGCATTTGCAATGACTGCATGAAGGCCTGCGTGTTCCAGAAGCAGGATCCTGTGGACATCCCGCAGATCGAAACGCGAACGCTAAAGGACGTTTTAGAGCTGCCGTGGGGCTTCGAGATCTACAGTCTGCTGACGCGCTGGAATCCGCTCAACTTCGAGCGCCCGCTGCCCCGTGAAGCGACTGGGCATAAGGTTCTGGTCGTCGGCTTGGGCCCGGCGGGTTTTACCCTGGCGCACCATTTGATGAACGATGGCCATGCCGTGGTTGGAATCGATGGGTTGAAGATCGAACCGCTCGCTCAGGAGGTCTCCGGCGTTGACGCGCACGGCGAGCGCCACGAATTTCGATTGATTCGCGATGTCCGCGAGATTTATGAGCCGCTGGACGATCGCGTGATGGCTGGCTTCGGCGGCGTGGCGGAGTACGGTATCACCGTCCGCTGGAACAAGAATTTCCTCAAGATCGTGCGCCTGCTGGTCGAGCGGAGGCGCGAATTTGCGATGTTCGGCGGAGTCCGTTTCGGCGGCACGCTATCGATCGACAGCGCGTTCGGAATGGGTTTCGGTCACATCGCCCTATGCGCCGGCGCGGGACGGCCGACGATCGTGCCCATGGCGAATGGGTTGGCTCGCGGCGTGCGCCAGGCGTCGGACTTTTTGATGGCGCTGCAATTGACCGGCGCCGCGAAGCGGGACTCAGTAGCGAACCTTCAGATCCGGATGCCGATCGTGGTGATCGGCGGAGGATTGACGGCGATCGACACCGCGACGGAGTCACTCGCGTATTACGTGGTGCAGGTCGAGAAGTTCCTGGAACGCTTTGAGACGCTTGCTTCCGAAATCGGGGAGGCGGAGGTGCGCGCCGGCTGGAGCGCTGAAGACGCTGAAACTGCCCAAGAATTTCTGGAGCATGGGCGTGCGATTCGCGCGGAGCGCCGGGATGCCGCGCGCGAGGGGCGTGAGCCGGATTTGGCAAAGCTCCTCAATTTGTGGGGCGGCGCGACCATCGCATACCGCCGCCGTTTAATCGATGCCCCGAGTTACACGCTGAATCATGAGGAAGTGGCGAAGGCGCTGGAAGAAGGAGTGCTGTTCGCCGAGGAATTGACGCCCGAAGCGGTCGATGTCGATCAATATGGCTACGCAGCCGCGCTTCGTTTCAAAAAGTCGACCGGCGAATCCGTGACGCTTCCCGCTAAATCGATTTTGGTCGCCGCGGGAACGCAGCCGAATACGGTGCTGGGCCGCGAGGAGCCCGGGAAACTTCATCTTGACGGGCGCTATTACGAAACACTCGATGAAGAAGGCAATCCGGTCAAGCCGGAAAGAGTCGCGAAGCCGAAAGACGCGCGTGTGCTGACCTCATTCACGGCCGATGGCCGCGGAATCAGCTTCTTCGGCGACCTGCATCCGTCGTTCGCCGGCAACGTGGTGAAGGCGATGGCCAGCGCGAAGCAGGGCTATCCGGTAATTTCGCGCATCCTGAGCCGGACCGCGCCCAAAGGGCCGAAACCGGCGGAGTTGGTCGCTCACCTCAATCGTGAGCTACGCGCGGTGGTTGAAGATGTCGTTCGACTGACTCCGAACACGGTGGAGGTGATCGTGCGCGCGCCGCTGGCCGCGCGTTCCTTCCAGCCGGGTCAGTTCTATCGCCTGCAGAATTTCGAAACTCTCGCGCCAGGCGTTGATTTGGGGAAAGCCAACGGAACGCGACTCGCCATGGAAGGCCTTGCTCTGACCGGAGCATGGGTAGATCGGGAGCGCGGATTGCTCTCGACCATTGTCCTCGAGATGGGCGGATCGTCAGATTTGTGCGTTCTGCTCAAGCGTGGCGAGCCAGTGATTCTGATGGGGCCGACGGGAACGCCGACCGAGGTTCCCGCGCAAGAAACGGTGCTGCTGATCGGAGGCGGCCTCGGCAATGCCGTGCTGTTCTCGATCGGCCAGAGATTGAGAGAGCTCGGGAGCCGGGTGCTGTACTTTGCCGGTTACAAGAAGCTGGCGGACCGATTTAAGATCGAGGAGATTGAGCGGGCGAGCGATGTGGTGGTGTGGTGCTGCGATGAAGCTCCGGGGTTTAAACCGGATCGCCCGCAGGACCGAACCTTCACGGGCAATATCGTGGAAGCGATGGCGACTTATGGACGTGGCGAGCTCGGCCCGGCTGAAATTCCACTTCACGCCGCCAGGCGGCTCATCGTGATCGGATCCGATGGAATGATGCGGGCGGTGCAGCGCGCGCGGCACACGGTACTCAAGCCGTTCCTGAATCCGGAACATCACGGCATCGCCAGTATCAATTCGCCGATGCAATGCATGATGAAGGAAATTTGTGCGCAGTGCCTGCAACTGCATCGCAACCCCGAAACAGGCGAAGAGACGGTTGTTTTTTCCTGCTTCAACCAAGACCAGGCTCTAGACCGCGTCGACTTCGATGTTCTCCGGTCGCGCCTGGCATTGAACGGCGTGCAGGAAAAACTTACGCGATTGTGGATTGACCGCTCATTAAAGCGCCTGGGTGTGCGGGTCCAACCGCTGCTTCAGGCCGACGCTCGCCGATAGCGCGGGTTTCAGAATCAATCATCTACAAGGGTTCGCTTCGAGGCAGCCTTCTTGGTTAGACGTGTCCGCGGCAACCGCGGACTCAGGAAAAGCACACCTTCCAATCGACGCTTCCCGGCATCTAACGTGCGTAGCTAGTGAGCGAGAGGTACTATTGCCATGAAGAAATCAACGACACTTCTCTTACCTTCGGTGCTGTCTGCCGCCATGGTTGGTTTAGTCGCGCTGCCCGCGCTGCAAGCCGATCCGGTGAAGAAAGCCACAGAGGTCACATTTAGTGGACCTACCGAAATTCCCGGGATGGTGCTTCCAGCCGGGACCTACATGATCAAGGTGCCTGACCCGTATACGCACTCCGATATGGTCGGATTCTACGATCCCTCCGAGTCGCACCTCTATAAGCTGGTGCGAACGGTTCCAGCGTATCGGACAGTCTTAAACGACAAAACAGTGATCACCTTCCAAGAGCGCGCCGCCGGTGCGCCTCCGGCTGTGGATCGCTGGTTCTATCCAGACGACTACTATGGCCGCCAGTTCGTTTATCCTGCGGTCGAAGTGCGACAGGTAGCGGAGGCAGCTCCGTTGCCGCCCCCGCCTCCGATAGCCGCGGCTCCCGCGCCTCCGCCGGCAGTTCAGGAACAGGAATCCGAGCAGTCTCAGGTTACGCAGTCTGAGGTTGAACAGTCTCAAGCTGAACAACCTCCAGCTGAGCAGCCTCAAACCGAGATCGCGCAGAACACTCCTCCTCCAGTCCAGGAGAATCCTCCGGTCTCCAGCACTCCTAACCAACTGCCTCAGACCGCTAGCGATCTTCCATTGCTCTTTGCCAGTGGGGCATTTCTCGTGCTCGCAGGGTTGGGACTTCGCTTAGTCCGGAGCTAGCGAGGACGGCGACAGATTCTTAAATCCGCCTTGCTCTCTGGCGGGAGTTGCGGTGCTGGTTCAGACTGTTTAGCAAAAAGTGACAGTCTGAGCCAGCGCCGCTTTAGTTTTTGAGACCTATGCCTGGAGGCATAGGGATTCCCGGCATTGCGGCACATTCGAACATCGCAGTCTCGCGGCAAGCCTTTGAATCACATCGGATTAGACAAGCAGCGGAGCATCCGCCTAGCCGAATAGCGCACGCACTGTAGGTAACTTCGGCCGATAATAGAAGCATCTATATCCGGCGTAGGCGCCGTGCTTCCTTTGCGATGAATCCTGAGTCTGAAGTTCCCCAAGACGCGGACCCCCGTCCCGATCCGGGCGCGGATGCGCCACCCTCACATTCGGCCCGCCGCGGCGTTTTTTTCTTCCTTTTAATCGCCCTTGTAGTAGCAGGATATTTCTACTGGACCAAGGGAGGAGGCTCCTCCGCCAGCGCGACCACGGATCCCAAAGCCGGCAAGAAAGCTGGCAGCGGCGAAGGGATTCCCGTCGTGGGAGCGCGTGCCAGGCGCGGTGATATCGGCATCTACCTGCCTGGCACGGGCAACGTGACGCCGATCTACACGGTCACGCTGAAAAGCCGCGTGGACGGCCAACTCATGAGCGTTCGATACAAGGAAGGCGACATGGTGAACAAGGACGATCTTCTGATCGAGATCGATCCTCGCCCGTACCAGGCCGCTGTCACGCAAGCGGAAGGCAACTTGGCCCGCGACCAAGCTCTTCTTGCCAATGCGCATACGGATTTGGCGCGTTATGAGCTCCTGGTGCCACAAAAGGCCGTGCCGGAGCAGATGCTCGCAACGCAGAGAGCGCTGGTCCAGCAGTACGAAGGAGTCGTTAAGAACGATGAGGGCGTACTGGATGCGGCGAAAGTGAATCTGGTCTATTGCAATATCACCGCCCCTATAACGGGCTTGGTCGGCCTCAGGCTTGTGGATCCCGGCAACATCGTTCACGCTACGGACACCAACGGCATGCTGGTGATCACGCAGATCGATCCTATCAGCGTCATCTTCACGCTGGCCGAGGATCCGCTTCCATCCGTGCTCCAGAAGCAAAGGGAGGGAGTAAAGCTTGAAGTGGACGCCTGGGACCGCGGGCTCACCAAGCGGCTGGCGCAAGG
>JASHRP010000749.1 GCA_030037375.1 Bryobacteraceae bacterium
ACGTTGCAGGGCGGGGAAAGCGCGGGCACGCTCGCGCCGGGAACCTTGGCGACGATTTTCGGAACGAACTTAGCCGCCAGCACGGTCAGCGCTCCGGCCGGCGCGTCCCAACTTCCCATCGACCTGGGAGGGGTGGAAGTGTATTTCGACGGAATTCGCGCGCCCTTGTTGCTGGTTTCTCCGACGCAGATCAACACCCAAATTCCCTGGGAAGTATCCACCACGAACAACATTAATTGTTTCGTCCGCACGGTGAACGCCGACGGCAGCGTTACTGTCACCACCGCCGTGGGGATACCGATCGATCTCCAGAATCCTGGAATCTTCGCGCAATCGGGTCCGGATCCGCGAACCGCTTACGCCTATCACGCCTCCAGCTACGCGACGGCCACCATCACCGTATCGGGTACGATTGCGGCCGGTGACGTCGGCACGGTCAACGTGGGTGGGCAAGCCTTCAGCTATACCGTGCAGGCGTCCGACACGCTGACCTCGATTCGCGACGCTCTCATCAGCGTGATCAATGCGAGCCCCGACAAAATCGTCGTCGCCTCGCCGGGGGCGGCGTTCACGCGTATCTTGATTCGCGCCGCGGTTCCCGGGCCCGACGGCGACGGCATTCCGTTCAGCGCCACCACGACCGGTCTCAATGGAACCGCGGCCAGCCTGTCGCTGGCCGTCAACAACACGAATCTTTGTTGTTCGAGCGTCGCGGGCGCGCCCATAACGCCCGACAACCCCGCTCTTCCCGGGGAGCAATTCTACATTTACGGCACCGGCCTCGGCTTGACCTTCGATATCGACGGGAACTTGATCGGGCCCTCCGACGGGGTTCCCTATCCGGGCCCGGCCTTGAATAATGCGAACTCGTCGGTTTCCTCGCTTGCTGACGGAAAAACCGCCGACGTGCTATCCGCGGGCTTGGTGGTTGGAGCGGTTGGGGTGTACGAAATTGTCCTTCAGCTCAACCCCGATATTGTTGCGACCAATTTCGCCCAGCTCACCATCTCGCAGGACATCTACACCAGCAACATCGTCACCATCGCCGTCGGCAATCCGACTCAGCCTCCACCCGTCTGTTGTTGTGAGTGATTCCGGGGGCGAACAGCATCAGGCAATCACTTCCAAGTTCCGATCCGCGCTCGCGGCGATTTTTTCCCGCGTCTCGAATGGCAGAATGATGCAGCCTGTCGATGCGTCGTGAGCCGCGTTGTCCCCGTGAATCAAGAACCCGTCGCGGCCCAGCGCGTCGTGACCCTCCGGCGATAGGCGCATCGTGCACGGTCCCTGAACCGGCGCGTCAAACTCCGGTCCGATGCTGTAATGACCCTGTGGGATCGGGCCGACGTTGGGCACGGCTTGCTCGGCCGGATTGTTGCGCCCGATGCCCGCGCCCGAATATCCCGTGGCGATCAACTCTCCGTCCTTGGTAAGCTCTCCGCTGCTCTGGCTATAGATCCATGACATGCCCGGATTTTACGGCGCAGTCAATCCCAGCCATCGTCATCTTGAGGCCCAAATATTGTAGTTGGGCGGGTTAGCGCATCGACTTTGGGGATTTGGTCAAGCCATTCTCCCGCCCACAAGGCGACCGCGAACGGAATCAGAGGTACAAAATACATTGCATTGCCCCACCCGGTCCAAACCTGAATCGGAGCGCATATTGCGAATCCAATCATTTGCCCTACCAGTATCCAGAGCACCCGTCTCGACCAACTGCGGGGAGGGCGCAGCCCCGCCACTTGCACCCGCCGGCACGCGACAAAGAACCGGACCCACATGACGACCGCGGCCGCATAGAAAAACAGCGACACTAGCGGATGCTCCTGATAAAGAAGATGCAGTTTCCCTTGTTGAAAGAAACCTGAAGCGACCGGAACATAACTCAACGTAAGCGCAGCCGCGCCATCCAGTCCCCGCTGCTCGAGCAGCCTCGTGGTTCGCTTCAACGCCCGAGCTTCCAGATCCGGCGGAGCATCGATTGCCGGCAGGCTTAACGCCGGGCTCGGCGAAGGCAGTGCCCCGGGATGTTCGGCCAAATACTCTTCGATCAACGCGCGTGAGTCCGCGCTCACTTCACCGGCTTCGTATAAGGGATACAGGTCGTGAATGACGGCGATTGAAATATTCATGAGTTTGCACTCCTCGGAAAACGTTCGGCCAGACGCACTCGCGTCCGGTGGACTTTAACTTTTGCCGCGGCAACCGAAATCCCGAGCGCGGCGGCAATTTCTTCGTACGATAATCCGTGCTCGGCGCGCAGCAGCAGCGCGGACCGGTCGATTTCCGGAAACTGCTGCAGCTCCGCGATAACGCGTCGCAGTTCTTCGCGTGACTCGACATCGCGCGAGACGGAGGAAGCCGCCGCCGCGTTGGGATCCAGCTCCCTGCTGCGCCCACTGTCTCGCAGATCGTGAAGATACAGGTTTCGTGCGATTACCAGCAGGTACGCCTTCACGGTGGATATTCGGACCGGCTGCGCCGAGCTCCACACGCGCAGAAAGACTTCGGAGGTAATGTCTTCGGCAAGGGCAGCGTTGCCGCTC
>JASHRP010000750.1 GCA_030037375.1 Bryobacteraceae bacterium
GCAAACCGAAGCACGCGGCGTATCTTTCGCCAGCGGAGCCACCACGAAAACACCAAGACCGCGAAACCGGCCGCCCACAACGCAATCAGCACGGGAACAAGCAAGGTCGCGGATTGCGAAGCGTGCGAAGGCGCGGTTGGCTTCAGCGAGAGTTCGGCAACAAAGGGCTCATTCACCTGCTCGATCATGACCGGTACGGAGGATGGTAACTTCGTGATCGCGGTGTGCCGCCCGAGATGTCCGCCGGCGGACACAAGCAGCGAAAAAGGGATTAGAAATTTGGCCGATGCAGCCAGCCAGAGGCAGTAGCGGGCGTTCGCGCGGTTGTTTCGTAAAAGCAGCGTCAATAAGCCGGCGACTCCAGCGAACAGCGTCGACTGCCAGAGATGATTCGCGATGGGGAGCAAGCTGTTTGGCGTCATTCCGGCTTCTCCTTTTTCGTGTTTCTTCGATGCACGGCTTTCTTCAGCGCGGCGCGGGCCTCGCGCAGTTCCTCGGGGGTAAGCTTTCCCGATTCAATCAAGTGCGTCACAATTGGCAATCGCCTGCCGCCGAACAGGGCGACCAGGTCATCAATCATGCGATGTTGCGCGGAATCGCGCGAGATTGCCGCTTCAAAGACGTGCGCATTGCTGAACTTGCCGCTGCGCTTAACGGCTTTCTTTGCTTCAAGCCGGTAAACAACCGTCTGGACAGTGGTGTAGGCGAGCCGCTCATCTTCGGGGAATGCCTCGAGCAACTGGCGAATGGAACAAGGGCCCTTGCTCCAGAGGGTCTCCATGATCCGCACCTCCAGTCGAGTCAGCTTCGGCAAAGGCATCGCAGACTTAATCTACTACACGATGCTGTAGAGCGCAAGAGTTTTTTGGCAGGGCTATTTAGCCCCAGACTTTGCGGGCGACTTCGGCGACGAGGTCGAGCTTGCGCCATTGATCGCCGGCGGACAAAAGATTGCCGGCGGCGATGGAGGCGAAGCCGCATTGCGGGCTTAACGCGAGATCCTCGATCCGAATGCATTTCGCGGCCTCATCGATGCGGCGGCGGAGATCGTCCTTGGATTCGAGGCGCGGCTCCTTGGTGGTGATCAGGCCCAACACAACCTGCTTGCCGCGCGGAATGCGGCGCAGAGGCTCGAAGGTGCCGCAGCGTTCGGTGTCGTATTCAAGAAGGAAGCGGTCGACGTTCAAGGATTCGAAGAGCGTCTCGGCGATGAGATCGTAGCCGCCTTCGGAGTACCAGCGGCTGCGGCTGTTGCCTCGGCAGACGTGCATGGCGATGGTGACGCGGTCACGATCCACTCCTTCGAATGCAGCGTTATCCGCGGCGATTCCCTCCGCGAGTTCTCGAACGGGGTCGCGGCCCTCGGCCAGCATCTGTTCGCGGTGCAGGGGATCGAGGTAATGAGAATAATAGGGAGCATCGAGCTGGATGTATTCCACGCCTTCCGCGGCGAGCCACTCAATTTCTTCGCGAATAATCCCGGATAAATCGCGCAATAAATCCGCCCTCGCTGGATAAGCGCGGTTTGTCAAGCCAGGTTTGTAGCTCGAGACGATGAAATTGGAAGGCGCGGGAAGAGTGATCTTGATGGGGCCGCTCGCTTCCTTTTGAAGCAGCGGGAGCTCATACGCGGAGAGATTGCGATGCTTGCGAAGCTTCGCGCCGACGGCTTTGGCGGTGCTCGCTTCGGCTCCGCCTCCGGGACCCTTCCAATCGAGCACGACGCGGTCGGTGACGAAACCTTCGACGGCTTCCGCCATATCGGTGAGCCAGGAGGCGCGGCGAAACTCGCCGTCGCTCAAAACGGAGAGGCCGATATCGCGCTGGCGCTGGAGCGCGTCACGGATCGCGGCGTCTTCCGATTCGCGCAATTGCGATTCGGAAATTGTGCCGGTGCTGTACTCGCCGCGGGCTTCTAGTAGTTCCGGAGGGCGCAGAAGGCTACCGACGTGATCGGCGCGGTAAAAGGGCTTTGGCATCTTGATTTTCGCTTCAGTATATAGCCTCCTTATAGCTTGGTTGGGAAGCGGAGTCCTTTGGCACGGTAACTGCATCTCCACTGTTGGGACCGCTTTGCAAAAGCGGGCGAGGGAGAGAATGCGACAGACGGGGAGAAACTTGTTTGCGTTGATGGTCTTGGCGGCGGGGGCAGCGGAAGGGGCTGGGCTAAGCGCGGACGCGACGAGAGCGTGGGACGGCTATCTCCAAGCCGCCCAGGAAAAAATGGATGCGCGATTGCGCCCAGGTAGCTGCTTCTTATGGGCGGAAGAGAGCGACGGCCGGATGCAGGAGCTGCGGGAGGGCGAGATCGTGGTCGCGCCGGGCTCCGATCAAAATCCCAAGAGAATCCCAGGCGGGTTGATTCATCATTGGATCGGCGCGGTGTTTGTGCCGGGCGTGTCGTTGGATGAACTTCTGGCGACGGTTCGGGATTACAGCCGATACGGAAAGTTTTACCCGAGCGTGGTCTCGGCGAAACTGGTCAGCCGGTCGGGGCCGGTGGACCGGCTTACTACAATCGAAAAACATAAGGCGATGTTCTCGAACATTGCCTTGGATGCAGACTTCACGGCAACCTACAAAGACGCGGGGCATGGGCGGGCGTACAACATTTCGCACGGGACGCGTTTGCAAGAGATCGAGAACTACGGCGATGGAAAACAACGCGAACTTCCGCCGGACGCGTCAAAGGCCTACCTCTGGAGGTTGGACACGATCACCCGCTACGAACAGCGTGACGGCGGCGTCTACATGGAGATCGAGGCGTTTGCCTTGAGCCGGGACATTCCCGCATCGCTAAGGTGGCTGGTGGACAAGTTCGTCAGGCAGGCCGCGCAAGGCGCAATGGCCACCACGCTTCGGCAGACGCGCGACGCGGTGATGAAAGACAGTTCGGTTGCGCGGGAAAAAAGTTTCGCGCCAGTGAAGCCGCCGCAACAGGCCGCGGAGTCTAAATCCGCGCGCGCTTCCGGATTATCGATCCGCTAACTGAAACGAATACCATTCCGCGCGGCGGCGAAGTACTCACGCGGTGGGATGGCTCGATTCATCGATTCGTCATAAGTTGAGGGTGGAAGGAAGAAGTCATGCGGATCATGAATTGGGGATCGATTGCTATCGGATTGTTCGCACTGGCGGCGAGTGCGGTTGCGGCTCAACCGGAACAGGATCAGATTCAGGTCGTGGGACATATCGTGCTGGGCAACGGGCCGGTCACCAGATTGATGGCGACCGAGCACTACGGCAAATGCTACCTGTATGCGGAGCATGCCGGGAACAGGACGGTCAGCGTGATCGATGTGAGCGAGAACGGGCAGCCGAAGGTGGTGAGCGAGTTCGGTTTTCCAGCGAATGGCCGTGACGATTTGATTGCGGTAGCGGGAACCGAGGCCGTGGTGGCAGATCAGCCGGTCAGGGCGCCGGCGCCGCAAACCGTAAAAGTGATGGACGTGAGGGATCCGGAGCATCCAACGGTGCAACGCGAGTTCGACAGCGTTACCGCGATCAGCCGCGACAATCAGCGCGGATTGATTTTCCTGGCTAACGGGGATGGCGTGTGGATTCTACGGCAACAGCTCGCCGAAGATCCGGCGCTGGTGAAAGCCTACGACAATTACGTTCTCTACAACCGGTGACAGGCACGGCCCGCTATTCGCTGCGCAGAGCGATCATAGGATCGACGCTTGTGGCGCGACGCGCGGGGATGTAGCTGGCGATGGCTCCGGCAAGCAATAGCGCGACGGCTGCGGCGGCATAGCTGAGCGGATCGGCTTGCCTGACGCCGAAGAGCAGGCTCGCGAGGGCGCGGGTCGCGAAGAACGCGCCGGGAAGACCGATTGCGAGACCAGCCGCGATGGGCGCAAAGCCCTGCCGCAGCACGAGGCCAACGACATTTGTGCGGGTGGCTCCCAGAGCCATGCGGGTGCCGATTTCATTGGCACGGCGAGCCACGGCGAAGGAAAGCAATCCGTAGATTCCGACCGCGGCGAGTAACAAGGCGACACCGGCGAATGCTCCGAAGATCCACGCATCGAAGCGAGACTCGGCTGTGGATGAGGCGACCATCTCGTTCATGGTCTGGATGCGAAGGACGCGCTGTTTGGGGTCGATCTCATGGATGGCTTGCTGGAGCTGGTCCGCGAAGCCGGCTGAGAAGGTCCCGCGCAAAGCCCAGCTCATGCCTCCGGTCCAATCCCTCTGCTCCGGGGTCATATAAACGGTGGGACGGAATGCCTCCTTGACGTTCAACCGCTTGGTGTCTCCGACGACGCCGACGACCGTGAAGGAAGCTTCGCCGATGGTCACTTTGTGGCCGATGGGATCGCCATCGGGCCACCAACGGGCGGCGAGCGATTGGCTCAAGAGCGTGACGAGGGGCGCGTTCTCAGCGTCGCGTTCATTAAGCGCGCGTCCGCGCAGAAGCGGGATTCCCATGGTTTCGAAGTATCCGGGCGTGATGGCGCGGATCTCGGTTGCTCCAATCTGCTCTTCGGGGTGGCCTTCGGGTTGAACCGGAAAATTGTTGCGGCCTCCGAGAGGCAGATAGTTAATTCCGCCGGCTGAGCGAACGCCCGGCAAATGCTCGATGCGATCGAGAACGGCCGCTTCGAAGCGGCGCAGTTCCGCTCCTTTTCCACGTCGAGCGCGGGAAACGGGAGTGGAGAAGGTCAGCACGCCGGTGGGCGAAAATCCGAGTTTTTCCTGATGAAGACGATAGAGGCTTTCGGTGAGCAGGCCGGCGGAGATGAGAAGCATCGCGGATAACGCGATCTCGCCGGCGACCAGAAGGCTGCGAATGCGCTGGCGCGGGGTGTTGGCGTGGCTCTCCGATTTTAGGCCGTCGGAGACGTCGATGCGCGAAGAGGCGAGCAGAGGGACCACGCCGAAGGCTAGATTTGTTCCGACCGTGGCGGCGATGGCGAAGAGAAGAACGTCCCGATTGAGCTCGGGCGGGCCGGGGGTGGCGAGATGGAAAGGAATCAGCGCAAGCAGACCGTGCAAGAGCCAATCCGCGGTGAGCAATCCCGCGATGCCGCCTGCGAGGCTCAGCAGCAGGTTTTCGAGCAGATATTGGCGCAC